>DATEDS010000256.1:0-6423 GCA_035281565.1 Gemmatimonadota bacterium | reverse complement strand
ACCAGGAGGAAGAGCCAGAAGATGACGCCCAGACGGCGCTTCTCCATGGCCGTGTGCCCGCCGGCCACGAGGAGATAGATGAAGTAGAGGACGGTCAAGCCGACGATCACGACGCCGAGACTTTGCGCGACCCTGGTCAGCGGGATCGCGAGCGCGCCGGAGCGGACGAGCAGGACCGCCAGGACGACGGCCGCCCCGACCCCCGCCATCGCGAGGTAGAAGTTCCGGCTCTTCCGCGCGACCATGCCCGGATCGCCAAGGTCGAGCTGGCCGGCCTGTCCCAGATGACGACCGCCCCGCCGGTACTGGATCAGCCCGGCCACCATGCCGATCCCGGCCAGCGAGAACCCGAGATGCCAGTTCAGCCCCTCGCCGAAGTAGCCGCACAGCAGGGGCCCGAGGAATCCGCCCAGGTTGATCCCCATGTAGTAGACCGAGAATCCGGCGTCACGCCGGGCGCCGCCCTCCGGGTACAGGTCCCCGACGATGGCGCTGATGTTGGGCTTCAGGAGCCCGGTCCCGATCGTGATCAGCATGAGCCCCAGGTAGAAGGTCTCGATCGTCGGGATGGCCATGCTGAAGTGGCCGGCGGCGATGATGCAGCCGCCCACGAAGACCGCCTTCCGGAGTCCCCACAGGTTGTCCGCCACCCAACCCCCGGGGAGGGCCAGGAGGTAGACCATGGCCGTGTAGAGGCCGTAGATCGCGGCCGCCTTGTCGACTTCGAACCCGAGGCCGGGGTTGTCGGAGGTCACGGCCGCGGTCATGAACAGGATGAGGAGCGCCCGCATCCCGTAGTAGCTGAACCGCTCCCACATCTCGGTGAAGAAGAGGGTCGCAAGCCCGCGCGGGTGGCCGAACCACTGCCCCGGTGCGGGGACGACCTCGGGGGCCGCGATCACCGAATCGGGGATTTCCATGGCGCGATCCTCGGGCACGATCCGCTCAGACTAATATCGCCCGGCGTACAAGGGAAACCCCGTGGTGGGGCTTCAGGCCTCCTCGAGGTCCTCCAGCGTCCGCGGCCGGTCCTCCCCCAGCAGGCGGCTGAGTGCGCGGTCGGCGAGGATCCGGCCCCCGGTCTGGCAGCCCGGGCAGTAGTGGGTCTCCCGGTCGGCGTAGACGATCCGCTGGATCGGCGCGCCGCACGCCGGGCAGGGCTCACCGTACTTCCCGTGGACGGCCATTCGCGGGTGGAAGGCGGTGACCTTCTCGGGAAAGCCGTCTCCCGTCTCCTCGATCCTGAGGGCGACCCACTCCGAAAGGACCTCGCGCGATGCCGTCCAGAGCCGCTCGGTCTCCGCCCCACCCAGGTTGCGGGCGAGCTGGAGGGGGGAGAGCCGGGCCCGGTGCAGGATCTCGTCCGCGAACGCGCCGCCGATGCCGGCGAACGCGCGCGGGTCGGTGAGCGCCCGCTTCAGCGTATGGCCCTCCCTGAGCAACGCGTCCCTGAACGCCTCGAGCGATGCTTCCTCGACCTCGATACCGCCGGCGTCGAGCGCCGCCAGACCGGCCGCGCCCCGCAGCAGGTGAAGGCCCGCCCGGCGTTTCGAGCCGGCCTCGGTCACGAGCAGGGAGCCGGTCGAGAAGTCGAGGGCCCCGAGCCCGTGCTTCCTGGGGATCGACCACGGCTCGCGGGCCCACCTGAGACGGCCGGCGACCATCAGGTGGAGGGCCAGGAAGAGATCGGCGTCGAGCTCGAAGACGATCCGCTTCCCGAGCCGCCGCAGGCCCGATACACGTCGGCCGCGGGCCGCCTCGAGCGGCGGATCCCAGGTCTTGAGGAGGGAGACGGATCGCACGCGGATCCCGGTCAGCGTGGCGTCGACGACCCGGGGCTGGAGCGCGTGCAGGTAGGCGGCGATCTCGGGCAGCTCGGGCACGAACCGTCGAATCTGGCCCCGGCGGCCCCCGGGTCAAGCGGCCGTACGGCTAGGCGGCGAGCGCCTCGATGGCGTGGCGCTTCATCCGTAGGACCATCGCGTTCAGACCGCGCTCGCGGGTCATGAGACCGACCTTCCGCATGAGCCGGGAGACGTAGTCGGGGGGGATGGCGAGCACCGTCTCGGGGGGCTCACCGTTGATCGCCTGCGTGAAGATGGTCAGGAGCGCCCGGACGGTCGGCGCCTCGCGGGGGACGTCGGCGTAGAAGAAGATCCGGCCGTCCCGGCACTCGCTGAAGAGCGAAACCGGGGTCATGCACTCGTGGACCTTGTATCGGTCATCGCGGGCCAGCGCGGCGAACCTGGGCGGCAGCTCGGGGAACTGGTCGGCGAACTCGACCAGGAGCGCCATCGTCTGGTCCCGCCCGAGCCTCTCGAAGCGGTCCAGGAGACGGTCCAGACGCGCGGGAGGCGGGGTCGTCCCTTCGGTATCCGGGGGCGTCCGGCTCATGCGGCCGAGGCTATCTCCGGCGGCCTTCCCAATGCCATACGATCCTGCACCGCTCGCCCGTCCTCAGGTCCTCGATCCGCTCGTCCTCGGTGGCCGAAAGCCGGTTCCCGCTCACGCTGAAGCGGCCTTCGACGGTCGACTCGTCCCTGAGTCGCGCCTCCGGGAAGATGGTGACCTGCCGGACGCGGAAATCGCCGTCCCGATCCAGCCGGCCGTCGTAGCGGACGTCCCCGAAATCGTCGATCTCGACCACCAGCTGGAGGATGTCGCCGTTCTGGAGGATCCGCGCGCCGAAGGGCTCGTCGCGGACGGGTCCACAGGAGCTCGACGCCACGAAGGCGTCGATCGACCAGCGCCCCTCCACGAAGGGGCGGTCGCCGACCCCGAACGGCCCTTCCAGGATACCGTCGCAGGCGGGGAGCGATGCCAGGCCCGCGAGGAGAAGGACGGCTCCCGTCCGCCGCGTGGGGACGAGGGGTTTACCGCAGAACGAAGTCGTCGACGATCACCGCCCGCCCCGGACGGTCCCAGTGACCGCGCGGGATGCACCGGTCGCCGCCACGACCGCCACCGGCGCCGATGACACCGCCCAGGAGGCCCCCTGACCGTCCACCCATGGCGCCGCCGATCGCGCCACCGATGCCCCCGGCGATCGCGCCGTCGCGGCCGCCCAGGATCGCGCCGATCCCGGCGCCGATCGCGGCGCCGACGATGGCGTCCTCGGTGCGGCTGGATCCGCCGTCAGGGAAGGTGGGCGCCGGGGCTGTCGGGGGCGAGGTCGTGGCCACCGGCTCGGGGCCGCCCGGCTCGATGGGCTCGGGGAAGTCGACGGGCTCGGCCTCCGCCACCACCGGCTCGGGAACGGGCGCCGGTTGTGGAGCCGGAGAGGGCTCGGCCGCCGCCCGGCCCGGCTCGGGTGCGGGGGCCGGCTCATGAACATAGACGGTGCGGTAGATCACGCGCGGGCCGGGGGCGGGCCTGGAGACGGTCCGCCGGGCCGCCGGCTCCTCGGGCTCCGGGTCCCCCAGGACGATCACCTCGGGAGCGCCTCCGGCCGGGCCGATCTCGCGGCCGGCGGCCAGGTCGGGGCTCTCCGAGGACGAGGCGTGGAAGACGACGTGAGGCGTGGGGTCGGGGTCCTGGTCGGCGGGCTCGGCCCGGCTGCAGGCGAGCGCTCCGGCGAGCAGGATCAGCCCCGGGAGAAACGGGCGCGGACGGGACATCGGGCTACCTCCGTTCGGGGACGGCTGGCCGTACGTACGCTATACCACCGCGGCCACACCCGGGTTCCTTGGCTGCACCGGCGGGCTGCCCTAGGCGGGTGCGGCCGCCGGCGCCTGGCAGTCGGCACACAGGCCGGTGAACTGGACCGTCCAGTTCTCGACCCGGAAACCGTCACCGGCCTCCTCCGGGGCCGGAACGCTGTCCAGCTTCTTGTCGTGGACGTCGACGATCTTCTTGCAGGTCCGGCAGATCAGGTGATGATGCGGCCGGACGTCGACGTCGTAGCGGGCCTCGTTGTAGAGCGGGTTCACCTTCACCACGAGCCCCAGCTCCTCGAACGTCTCGAGGTTCTTGTAGATCGTGTTGAACGAGATCGTCGGGTGCTTCTCGCGGACGCTCTGGTAGATGATCTCGGCCGAGGGATGACGGTTGCAGTTGGCCATCACGGCCTCGAAGATCGCCAGTCGCTGATGGGTGACCGACAGCCCGGCCGCACGGCACCGTGCGACGAAGTCCTCACGCTGCATCCTGGTCTTTGGAAGCTTCATGCCGACTTGAAGATAGGTCGCTTCGACGTGGCCGAGCAAGCGCCCCGAATCAGAGAACGCGCGACACGCCGATCGCCAGGCGGTGCTCGACCGACTCGTAGACGCCGTCGGCGGCTTCCGTGTTCCGGGGGAAGGCGACGCCTTCGGCGTCGTCGTAGAACGTGATCCGGTAGCCCACGTCGAGCGTCATGCCACCCCACTGGAACCCGACCCCGCCCGATACGGCATCGGCGCCCGAGGCCGGAGCGAACGGCGTGACGGCGGCCGCCGGGCCGCGCGAATCCTCCCACGCGTAGCCCAGGCGGACCCGCATCCCGTCCCGTACCTGGAGCTCGGAGCCGACGTGGAGGTCCCAGCCGCCACGCAGGGGCCACGGCGTCGAGTCGTCGAGGATCGAGTCGGCGTACAGGACGGCCAGCGAGTCCACCGCCCCGCGGTCCGTCCAGCCGGCGTCGAAGGCCAGCTCGAGCCGCCCGGAGGGCCGGACCGAGATCCCGGCCACGCCCCGTCTCGGGAGGATCAGCGGAATCCGGACCGGACGGTCGGTGAAGCGGTCGTCGAGCAGGTTCCGCACGGTCGTCTCACCGTCCGGGAGGATCACGTCCAGGAGCGCTTCGGGAGCCACGATCAGGAAGTCGGCGAAGCCGTTGTAGACGATCTCGATCTCGCTGTGGTACCCCCCGGCGATCGAGACCCGAGGCTCCGGGCGGAACGTCGCCGACGCGGTCCATCCGACCCCCGTGGCGTCCGACTCGATCGTCGTACGGGCGAGGGAGATCGGTCCGCCGCCCCCCAACGCGCTCAGGGCCGGGTCCTGTTCGAACCGCTGGAGGTCCAGGTCCGAGTGGACCGCCTCGATGCCCGCCGCCAGGCTCCAGCGGCCCAGGGGACCGATCGCCACGACCGGGCTCACGGCGAGCGTCCGGACCTGGGCCTCGGACGCACGGAACCGGCCGGCAAACGAAGTCGGCCGCTCCCAGTCGACATCCAGGAACCACGGCTCGGTGAGCGAGATCCCCGCCGTCACCCCCTCGGCGACCTGATGCGTGACGAAGAGGGTGCCGTCCAGCCGGAGGCCGTCTTCCTCGTCGTACTCGCGGTCACCGAAGACCCGCAACCGGCCCTGGTCGGCGGCGGCGAAGCCGGTCGCGAGGACCTGTGTGCCGGTCAGCTCGACGATGCCGGCCGGATTGTGGTAGGCCGCTCCCGCGTCCCCGACCGTCGCCGTGGCCGCCCCGCCCATCCCCAGCGCGCGTGCGGAGAGGCCCGTCCGCTGGAGGACCTGGGGGCTTGCCGGTGTCGGGAGACCGATGAGAAGGGACAGGGCGAAGAGGGCAGGTCCCGCGCGCATGGCCCGAAACGTATCCCCGTCCGTCGGGGACGAGCAACGCGGCGTCGACGCCTCAGAAGGGCCCGATTACCTTGGCGGCCCGGTGAGCAGGCGTCCCGCCCGCAAGCGCTTCCAGGTCAAGATCCCGGTCCGGTTCCGCGACCTCGACCCGATGGGGCACGTGAACAACTCCGTCTACCTGACCTACTTCGAGGTCGGGCGGACCGCCTACTGGCAGGAGCTCCACCACGACTACCGGTACGACGTGCTCGACTTCGTCGTGGCGCGCTCGGAATGCGACTACGTGTCGGCGGCGATGCTGAGAGAGACGATCCGGGTGGAAGTGTGGTTGTCCAAGATCGGGACGAGCTCGTTCGTGCTCGATTACGAGCTCTTCGACGAGCAGAGCGAGCGGCTGGTCGCCCGCGGCAAGACCGTCCAGGTCATGATCGATCCGAAGACCGGCCGACCGCGATCGATCGAGCCGGAGCTCCGGGAGAGACTGCGCTCGTTCGCCGAGCATTGGGGTGGGTCCCCGGAGGAGTAGGGGTGGAGCTCGCCCCTCTCTCCTCGCGTTCGCTCCCGGTCGCCCTGGCCGAGATCGGCGTTCGCGATCCCGACCTCGCGGCCGTGGTCGAGCGGTACGGGCCTCCCCCGCTGTGGGCCCGACGTCCAGGATTCTCGACCCTGATCCGGATCATCCTGGAGCAGCAGGTGTCGCTGCGGTCGGCCAGGGCCGCGTACGCCAGGCTCCAGACCGTAGCCGGCCGGGTCACCCCGGCCCGGGTCGCCTCGATCAGCGAACCGGAGCTGCGCGCGGCCGGTCTAACTCGGCAGAAGGCCGCCTATTGCCGCGGCCTGGCGAGCGCGGTGGTCGCCGGCGGGCTCGATCTGGGCCGCCTCGACGGCTTGCCGGACGACGGGGTG
>DATEDS010000255.1:0-24839 GCA_035281565.1 Gemmatimonadota bacterium | reverse complement strand
AGGGAGCCGTCAGCGACCACATGAAGCGGGCTTCCGGGAAGGCCGTGATGCGTTCGACGACATCGAGGGACGCCCGGTTCACCGCCGCGAGCGAAGCGTCGGGAGACGCTTCGAGGAACATCGAGATGTGGCTCTGATCTTCGACCGGTGCCAGCTCCTTCCTCGACTGCTGGTAGAGCGGCCAGGCGGCGACGGTGACGAGCAGCGCCGCCGCGACGATCCCTCCGCGCATCTCGAGCGCGCCATCGAGCAACCGGGCGTAGCGGCGACGCACGACGTCGAATCCCCGGTTCACGAGCGCGCTGAGCCGGCCTTCCTGACCATGGGGATGGACCAGGCGTGAGCTCATCATCGGCGAGAGCGTGAGCGCAACGACGCCCGAGACCACCACCGCGGCGGCCAGCGTGATCGCGAACTCCAGGAACAGCGAACCGGTGAGCCCGCCCTGGAATCCGATCGGGGTGTACACGGCCGCGAGCGTGACCGTCATCGCGATGACCGGGCCGATGAGCTCGCGGACGCCCTCCAGGGCCGCCTGAAGACGGCGTTGCCCCTGCCGGACGTGACGCTCGACGTTCTCGACGACCACGATCGCGTCGTCGACGACGAGCCCTACCGACAGCACGATCGCGAGGATCGTCAAGAGGTTGAGGCTGAAGCCGAACGCGGCCATGAAGATCGCCGCCCCGACCAGGGAGACCGGCATCGCCACCAGCGGAATGAGCGCGGTGCGCACGGATCCCAGGAACAGGAAGACGACCAGGGCGACGATGAGCATCGTCTCGCCGAGGGTCTTGGTGATCTCCTTGAGCGCGTCCTGCATGAACGTCGTACCGTCGTAGGCCATCGCCATCTGGATGTCCGGCGGCAGCGTCGGTCGCAGGCGCCCCATCTCATCGTAGAGCCGGTGGGCGACCTCGATCTCGTTGCTCCCCGGTGTGGGCCAGACGCCCAGGTAGACGCTCTCCTGGTCGTTGTACTTGGCGACCATCTCCGCTTCTTCGGCCCCCAGCTCGACCCGGGCGACGTCGCTAAGCCGCACGATCGCCCCGTCGCGCTCGGCGACGATCAGGTCGGCGAACTCCTCCTCCGACCGCAGGTCGGTGTTCGCCAGCAGGTTGATCTGGATGGCGTCGCCCTTGGTCTGACCGACGGCGGCCAGGTAGTTGTTGCGCACGAGCGCCGCCTGTACGTCACCGGGGGCGAGATTGAGCGCCGCCAGCCGGTCGGGATCGATCCAGACCCGCATCGCGATCTGCCGCCCGCCCTCGATCGTGACGCGCTGCACGCCCTCGATCGTCGACATCTGCGGCTGGATCGTGCGCACCAGCCAGTCCGTGATGGCCGGGCCGCTCCGCTCCGTGGACGTGAAGCTCAGGTAGAAGCTCGCGTAGGGGCGGTCGGTCCGAACGATCTCGACCGATGGCGGCTCCGCGTCGGGCGGGAGCTCGGAGCGTACCTGCTGCAGCCGGGCCGTCACCTCCGCCAGGGCGGCGGTCGCGCTGTGGTGCAGCTTGAGCCGCACGGTGACCGTGCTGACGCCCGCTCGGCTCGTCGATTCCACGTGGTCCACCCCGGCGATGGCCGACACCGCCCGCTCGATCGGGGTGGTCAGGAACCCGCGCACCGTCTCCGCGCTCGCCCCGTAGTAAACGGTCGTGATCACGACGGAGGAGCTCTCGATGTCGGGGTACTGCTGAACGGGCAGGCTCGTCAGCGCCCGCCAGCCCACCAGCACGATCACCAGGTTCACGACAAGGGCGAGAACCGGAAGTCGGATGAAGATGTCGGTGAAGCGGCGCATGGCTCAGCGCCCCGCCTGGCTGATGGCGGCCGGAGCGTCCTTGGCGACGCTGACCAGGGCCCCCTCCCGCAGCTTGAACGAGCCCGACGTGGCGACCCGCTCGCCAGGCTCGAGACCGTTCAGCAATACGACCTCGTCCTCGAGCACGGCTCCGATCTGGACCTGGCGCTCGTGCGCCCGGAGGCGATCGTCGTTCGTCGGTTCGAGGACGAACACGTGGTCCCCGGACGGGCCTCGCCGGAGAGCGCTCACCGGAACGGCCACCGCCTGTCGCGTTTCGCCTACCGGGATGCGGACCCGGACCGAGGCGCCGGGGGTCAGAGCATCGCCTCCCTCGTCGATCCGGACCCGGACCGTCGCGTTGCGGGTCGCGGGATCTACCCGCGCGTCGGTCGCCAGGATGCGGGCGGGGATCACCGACTCCTCGGGGCCGGACATCACGTCAACGAGGTCTTCGGCGGCCAGCTGCGCGGCGACGCTCTGCGGCACCGGGAAGTCGACCTGCACCGCCTCGTCCACCCCCTGCAGCGTGGTCAGCAAGGTGCCCGTATCCAGGAACTGACCGGGGTGGACGTCGGCGATGCCGACACGCGCGCGGAAGGGCGCCCGGATCGTCTTGCGCTCGATGATGGCGCGGATCCGGGCGACCTCGGCGGCCGCGACATCACGCTCGGCTCGGGCATCGTCGAGCTCGATCTCCGACACCGCCCGGCTCTCGATCATCCGCTCGTATCTGGCGAGGGTCGCGGCGGCCAGCTCGGCCCGTGCCTGCTGCGCTCTCAGCTCCGCCAGTTCGACCGCCACGTCGAGCGCCACCAGGACCGTTCCGGGCTCGACGACCTGGCCCGGGATCAAACGGGCTGTCCGAACCGTCCCCGGTACCTCGTTCCGCAACGTGACGGAGCGCGTGGCGACGACGGTGCCGATCGCTGTCGTTGTGCTGCGATGCTGGCGCTCCTTCGCCATCGCCGCGGTCACCACCTCCACAGGCTCGGGCTGATTCGCGGCAGCGGCCTGTTCGGCCTGCGTCGCCGCGATCTTCCACAGGGTCAGCAGACCGGCCGTCCCCAGGACGATCGCGATCAGGAGGGTCGATCGAAACTTCGCCTTGTGAGTCTTCCACTGAAATGCCATCTGGTTGCCTCTGCCGTTAGATGGTTTCTATGAAGACCGGGTTACCCGATTAGGACCCGCGGTTGCACATGGAATCATCGGACCGGCTGCCCATGGATCGTCGAACGAGGGGCAACGGAATCGACATTTTCCCGTCGCGTGGGGTGCGATCCGATCCTCTTCTCCGTTCCGAAGGTGGCTGATCCTCGTGACGGCGGATTCGAGACTTTGCGAAGTTCGTGTGACGACCCGGTGCGAGCGGCCTCGAGTCCCCGCAGACGACGGAGCTGGTACTGGGTCAGGACTGCATTGTACTGTCTTGTAACGTCCATAAGTGAACTATCCTCCGAAAAAAAGAGCGGTCATGCTCATCGAAGACCCGCCAGGAGACGGTCGAGGGATGCTCGGTCCCCCTCCGAGAGCAAGGCCGCGAACTCGCCCTGGACCTTCTCGATCTCGCGGGCCCCGGCGGCCTGCCGCTCCTCGCCGAGCCGCGTCAGCTCTGCGCGAACGACACGCCGGTCCGACGGATCCTCCACGCGCCGGACCAGGCCGTCCGCCTCCAGCCGATCCATGAGCTGGGTCATGTTCGACCGCACGCAGCACATCCGCCCGGCCAGCTCGCTGAGCGCCAGGGGCTCCGAGGCTCTGACGAGATGGGAGAGCACTCCGTGTTTGGCCAGCGACAGGCCGGCCCTCTTGAGGGCGCTTTCCAGACGCTCCTCCAGGGCGTGGGCCGCGTTCAGGAACGTGAACAGGCACGCCTCGTCGGACAAGGCAATGTCCGACCGCGAGTCTTCGGGTGCAAGGTTCATACATGAACTATACAGTCCTCATCGACCGCCGTCAAGCCCGGCCGGAGTCGTGCCTCGTCGACACCTCAGGAGGCCTTCTCGCAGTTGACCATCCAGGGCGTTCCGAAGCGATCGACGGCCATGCCGAAGCCGCCGGCCGCCCAGAACGTCTTCTCGAAGGGCATGATCACCGAACCTCCGTCGGCAAGGGCGTTGAAGATCCGTTTGGCGTCCGCCGACTTCTCGACGTCCAGCGACACGAACAACCCCTGGGGTTTCTGGAAGCGGTCGGGCGGGCTGTCCGACCCCATGATCGCCTGGCCGTCCACCACCAGCCGGGCGTGCATGACCAGGTCGTGGAGCTCCGACGGCACCTCGCCCGCGATGGGTGAGTCCCCGTGGGTGATCATGGCCTCGATCTTCCCGCCGAGGACCTTCTCGTAGAACCGGAACGCCTCGGCGCACTGCCCGTCGAAGTTCAGGTACGGATTCACCTTCATGACACACCTCCGGCTGGCCGTAGGTTGACTGGCCTCTCGTCGGCCCGCACGCGATCGCCAGGCCCGCGGCCAGGACGAGCAGGATCGCGACGCTATCGGCGCCCTCTCGGGTCCGACCTCAGCGGCGGCTCTGAAGCTCCTCGAATCCGGCCGCGGCCTCCTGAACGTCGTCGGGGAAATCCGAGAGCTCCTGGACCTGTCGGACCTCGATCACCTCGTTCTCCGACGCCGGGCAGCGGGACGCCCACTCGACCGCCTCCTCCTTCGAGCCGACCTCGATCATCCAGTAGCCGCCGAGCACCTCCTTGGCCTCGGGGAACGGGCCGTCGGTGACCCTGGGCTTTCCGCCCCGGAAGGAGACGCGGGCGCCCACCGAGGGCGGATGAAGACCGTCCAGAGCGAGGAGAACGCCGGCCTCCTCGAGCTCCTTGTTGTACTCCATCATCCTGGCCACGGCTTCGGCATCCGGTACGGCACCCGCCGGCGCTTCCTCGTAGCCCTTGGGGATCATGAGCAGCATGAATCGCATGGCTCGACTCCTTTCTGGTCGTTGGCAACGTGGATGTCCCGATGCCCCAGCATGTTAAGGCTCCTCTCGCTCCGGAAACGTTCGGTAGCTGACCATCGTGCTGCATGTCGCGACAGGATGGCGAGCCATCGCGACGACGCTCGTGTCAGTCGTCGTATCGGTCGTGATGCCGTACCCAGGCCATCGGAGGCGACAGCCCCTCCTCATCACGGCCTTTTGGTACCAGGTCCAGGTAGCTGTACGTACCGATCAGGAGCTCGTCGCCACGCGCGTAGCTCGAATAGGTGTGGTAGACGTCACCCGCGTCCCGATAGAAGACACTGATTCCCGGGAGGTCCTGGCTCTGGAGTTGGCGTAGCTCGTAGTCGTAGAAGACCTTCCCTCTGGCCAGATCTTCCTTCCTGAACGAGACGTGATAGTCGTAGTTGAAATCGCTTCCGTAGGACGATACCCACTTGAAGCGCCAGCCCATTCGCCGCTTGAACACTTCGATCCGGGGAAGAGATGCCCGTGACACCACGACGAGCGTCACGTCCCGATGCTCGAGATGCACCGTCGCGCCGTCGATGTGGTCGGCTTGAAACGAGCACCCCACGCACCCCTCGGTCCAGTCGGGACCGAACATGAAATGCTGGATAATCAATTGGCTCCGATCGTCGAAAAGGTCGGAAAGGGTCTGCCTCCCCCCAGGGGCATCGAAGACGTACTGCTTTTCCACCCTGACCCACGGGAGCGCACGACGCTCGGCGCTGAGCTCGTCCCGCAGTCGGGTCAGGTCCTTCTCCCTCGCCAGGAGCGCCTTGCGCGCCTCGAGCCACGCTTCCCTCGAGACGACCTTGTGATCGAGCATCGGCGAGCGCCGCCCTCCTCCGCGGTCCAGGTGCCATCCTTGAGACCGCGGACGAAGGGAGGATTAATCGGTACAGCTGCTTGGGATACCCGTCGGGCGCCCGAGCGCGGGGCTAGGACTGAGCCCGCTTCAGCGATGCATGCAGCGCGGTGGCCAGGGCCGCCTCGCCGCTGACCAGATCCTTCCAGGCGAGCTCTTGGCCCTTGCGTTTCCCTTTCGGAACGAGCTTCAGCCCCTCTGGCGATACGGTCAGGATGTACGGATCGCCGGCGATGTCGAGCTCGCGCTTCAGCGGCTTCTCGAGCTTGGTGACCACGCTCGTCTCCTCACGGTTCGAGTTCCTCATCAAGAGGCCAGGTCCCGCCGAGCGCCGTCAGAGCTCGACGCCTTCCGCCCGCATCACTCGCTGTCGTACTCGTCGTGGCGGTGAAACCAGATCCCCGTCTCGTTACGCCCGCGGGGCGCCCGGTCGAGCCACTGGTACATGCCCCAGAGCCCGTCCAGCCCGCGCGCGTAGGCCGAATAGGTGTGGTAGACGACCCCGTCCTCGAGGGCGAAGGCGCTCATCCCGGGCGCTTCCCGTGCGAACGTCGCCCAGTCCGTCCCGGCGCCCGCCGCGAACTCGGCGAGCGGCCCCTCCTTCCCGGCCTCCAGGCTGGCCCGGACGTCGTTCGTACGGAAGTTGTACTCGACGACGCCCGAGCGCTGCTGCTCCTCCGTGACGGACGTGTTGAAGTCGTAGTTGAAGTCGCTTCCGAAGGACGATGCCCACGGAAAGCTCCAGCCCATCCGCCGCTTGTACGACTTGAGCTTCGCGAGCGGGGCCCGCGAGACCGCCCAGAGCATCACGTCATGGTTCGCCAGGTGGACGACGAAGCCGTCGAACCCGTCCGCGATCGCCGAGCAGGCCGGACACCCCGCCGTGTAGTCGGGGCCGAACATGAAGTGGTAGACGAGGAGCTGCGAGCGCCCTCGGAAGAGGTCGGCCAGCGAGGCGCTCCCCTCATCGGTCTCGAACCGATACTCCTTATCGATTCGCACCCACGGCAGATCCTGCCGCCGCCGCGCCAGCTCGTCGCTGCGTCGCGTATGCTCCTTCTCCGCCTCGAGAAGCTCGAGCCGCGAGGCGAGCCATTCCTCTCGTGTCCCCGTCATGTGCTTGGTCATCGGTCCTCTCTCCCTTTGAAGCTCCGGTCAAGCCGCGGAACCACGCGTTCGCGCCTATCGCCTCGGTTGGTAGGCCTTTCCTGGGGTGGCTCCGACGGCGAGCAGCGTGGCTCCTTTGTCTCCGGGCTCCCAGAAGCGTTTGACGTCCGGAGGAATGCGGACCATGTCGCCGCGCTCGACCCGCCAGTCCCGATCGCCGGCTCGCAGCCGCGCGTCCCCTTCGAGGACCACGAACACCTCCTCCTGGCCGTCCCCCGAGTGGTCGTGCTCGGGGTAGGTCGTGGCGCCGGGCGCCAGCTCGATGACGTTCATCCCCCAAGCCGTCACGCCGAGCGCCCTCCCGACGGGCCTGAACCGGATGCCTTCGCGCTCGCCGGGCCCGCGATAGGGCTCGATCTCGTCGATGGGTTTTATCGTGACCTCGCTCATGAAACGTCTCCTCGTCCAGGTATGGGGTCTTGGGTCGTCAAGCCACGACGGCACCACGGCCGCCGGGTGGCTGCGCCGATGGCGGTCAAGCTAGCGTTCTCCCAGGACCTGTCGATTTTCAGATTCTCCGATCGACTACCTGGTGTCCACAGCGTTTGAACGACAGCCTGGAGGCAGCCATGCGCTACCTGTGCCTGATCTACGACAAAGAGTCGGACATCGAAAAGATGTCCAAGAGCGAGTCGGAGGCGTTCATGGGAGAGTACTTCGCCTTCACCGAGGGGATCAAGAAGAGCGGTCATCACCTCGGTGGTGAAGCCCTCCAGCCCATCCAGACGGCCACCACGGTGCGCGTGAGAAACGGCAAGGTGTCGACGACCGACGGCCCCTTCGCCGAGACCAAGGAGCAGCTGGGCGGCTTCTACATGATCGAGGCCCGGGATCTGAACGACGCCATCCAGGTCGCTTCGAAGATCCCGTCGGCGCGCCTCGGAAGCGTCGAAGTGCGGCCGATCATGGAGTTCGATCAGCCTCAGTAGCGCGGAACGGGTGAGCGAGGACGCGGCCGCCCGGATCCGAGAGAAGGTGGACGCCGTCTACCGGTCGGAATCCCGCCGCGTCCTCGCCACGCTGATCCGCCTTCTCGGCGACTTCGACCTGGCCGAGGAGGCGCTCCACGACGCCTTCACGGCGGCCATCGAACAGTGGCCGCGGGACGGGGTCCCGGCGCAACCACGCGCGTGGCTCGTCTCGGCGGGCCGCTTCAAGGCGATCGACGGCCTGCGCCGGCGGGCGCGGTTCGACGCTTCTCTGTCACTCATCGCCGAGCGCCTTCATGCCCAGGCCGCCGACGGCTCGTTGAGGGACGACGACGAAGACGTCGGGGACGATCGGCTGCGGCTCATCTTCACGTGCTGTCACCCGGCCCTGCCGCCGGACGCCCAGGTGGCGCTCACTCTGCGCGAGGTGTGCGGTCTCACGACCGAGGAGATCGCCAGGGCCTTTCTCGCGTCGCCGCCCGCGGTGGCGCAGCGGATCGTCCGCGCCAAGTCGAAGATCAAGAGCGCGGCAATCCCCTACCAGCTGCCCTCGAGGGAAGACCTGCCGGAGCGGCTGGACACCGTGCTCCACGTCGTCTATCTGGTGTTCAACGAGGGATACTCAGCCTCCTCGGGGACCTCTCTGACCCGGCCCGACCTTTCGAGCGAGGCGATCCGCCTGGGTCGCCTGCTGGTCGAGCTTCTGCCCGAGCCCGAGGCGATCGGCCTCCTGGCGCTCATGCTGCTCCATGACTCCCGGCGCGAGGCGCGGACGTCGCCGGGGGGCGAGCTGGTTCTTCTGGAGGATCAGAACCGCGGTCTCTGGAACCGTGGTCAGATTGCCGAAGGGTCCGCCCTCGTCCAGCGGGCGCTGTCGTCCCGTCGATTCGGTCCTTTCACGCTTCAGGCTGCGATTGCGGCGGTGCATGCGGAGGCGACCGAAGCGGCCGCGACGGACTGGCCCCAGATCGTGGCGCTCTACGACGTCCTCCTGCGCGTGGACCCATCGCCCGTGGTCGAGCTCAACCGTGCCGCGGCGGTGGCCATGCGGGACGGCCCTGAGGCCGGGCTCGCGCTCGTGGACGCGATCCTTGGCCGGGGCGAGCTGGAGGGCTATCACCTGGCCTACGCGGCCCGGGCGGATCTCTGCCGACGGCTGGGAAGAACGAAAGAGGCCCGCGCTTCGTATCTCCGGGCCCTCGAGCTGACGCGTCAGGGGCCCGAGCGGCGGTTCCTCGAACGGCGGCTCGAGGAGCTGGCAGCTTGCCGTGAATAAATGCCACTCCCCGACCGTCGTTCAGGTAGTTTCAGGCGACGGATGGACGAAATCTACCGATTCGACTCCTTCGAGCTGGATCCTCGCACGTCCGAGCTTCGCCGCGACGGCATGGTGGTCCCGCTCCAGCCCCAGCCGGCCGGGATCCTGGCGCTTCTCGTGTCCCGAGCCGGGCAGCTGGTCACCCGGGAGGAGATCCAAGGGGCCATCTGGCCCGACCGGGTCGTCGACTACGATCAGGGGCTCAACTACGCTATCCGGCAGATACGCGCGGTCCTGGGGGATGACGCCGACGACCCCCGCTTCGTGGAGACTCTCCCACGCAGGGGATATCGGTTCGTGGGGTCCGTCGAGCGCGTTTCGGATGCGGAGCTCATCGGACATGGGCGGGGACGACTGGTTGCATACGGCCTGTCGGGCTCTCTCCTGGCGGTGGTGGCCGTCGCCGCTTGGGCCGTTCTCGACGGTGACGCATCTCCCCGCGGGGAGCGGGCGGCCCTCGTATCGCCGGCGGAGGAGAGCTCACTCCCCGTCGATCCGACTGCGCGAGAGTCTTTTCTGATCGCACGTCGGCTCCTCGACACCAGCGATCGAGCGGTGCTCGAGCAGGCGCGCCGGGAATTCGAGGAGGCGCTCGCCCGGGAGCCCGACTACGCCCCGGCCCTGACCGGGATAGGGGAGGCGCTCCTCCGTTCCGGCAAAGCGGCAGAGGCTCGCGCGCCGCTCGAGCGGGCTCTCGAACTGAACCCGCGCGACGCTCAGGCCCACCACCTCCTCGCGCAGGTGTTCCTGTTCAACGATTGGAGGTGGGAAGAGGCGAAGCGACATCTGGACGAGTCCCTCCGGCTCCGCCCCGAGTATCCGGCGGCCTACCAGGTCCAGGCATACTGGCATGCCCTGAACGGTCGGATGGAGGAAGCACGGACTTCGATGAGGACCGCGCTTCGCTTAGACCCCCTCTCGTCCTATGTCCACGCCGATGCCGGCTGGATCGACTACTGGGCCGGAGAGCTCGACGTCGCCGAAACGCGCTGCGCCCGGACGCTGGAGCTGGATCCGGGGAGCGGGAGCGGCCGGACCTGCCTGCTCTTCGTTCGGATCGAGCAGGGGGACCAGGTTGCCGTGCGCGAGGCGGCGCGCGCGTTGATGGTAGCGCACGAAGCGGGAGCGACGGACCTGACGTCCTTCGACCTGGCTCCGATCGGGGAAAGCTTGACCCGATATTGGTCCTGGGAGGCGCAGCGGCTCGAGGGATTGCCCGAGCGCTCCGCGCACGAAGCCTTCCTTCTCGCCCTCGCCTATGCCCAGCTCGGACGCGAGGACGACGCGTTTCGCCAGCTCGACGCGGCACGCGATGGTCGTACGTCATGGATGCTCTGGCTCGAAGTCGAGCCACGTCTGGAGCCGTTGCGTGACGATCCCCGGTGGGCCGGGGTGGTCGGTCGGATGGGGTTCCCGCGATCGCCGGCCGGATGAAGGACGGACGTCAGCGATTCGCGGCCCTTTGCGTCGTGGGAGACTCCAGCACGCGCTCCACGAACGCCCACGCGTCCCCCCAGGTTCTGGCGTACTCCTCTGCGTCCGAGCCGTAGGAATGGCCGGCTCCGGGGATGGTCCTCAGGAAGGTCGGATTCGCGCATTCCTGGACGTGCTGGAGCCGGGCCACGTACTTGTAGCCGTGGAGCGGCGGGGCGACCTCGTCCTTCTCGCCGACGATCAGGAGCGTGGGCGGCAGACACACGCCCGGCTTCAGGTTGTGGTAGGGCGAGTACGCCAGGAGTGCCCGGAAGTCATCGGGATCGTCGGCCGATCCGAATTCGGGGATCCAGCTGGCAGCGCCCGTGAAGAGGTGGTAGCGGAGCTGATCCAGGGCGGGAATGTCGATCACCATGGCCCCGAACAGATCCGGCCGGCGTGGCACCGCGGCCGCGGCCAGGACCCCGCTCGCGCTCCCCCCGTTCCCGACGAGCCCACCCGGCCTGACCCAGCCGCTCTCGACCAGCCACTCCGCGGCCGCCAGATAGTCGGCGATCGCGTTGTCCTTGTTCCTGCGCATTCCGGCCCGATGCCAGGATTCGCCGTATTCGCCCCCACCCCGGACGTTCGGCAGCGCGTAGACGCCTCCCCGCTCCAGGAAGGCGATCACGTGCGGCTGGAACCACGGGAAGGCGACCCACGCGAAGGCCCCGTAGGCGTACAGGAAGCCCGGCGCCGAGCCGTTCGCCGTCCTGTCTCGGCGGTGCGCCACGAACATCGGAACCCGAGTTCCGTCAGCGCTCTCGTAGAAGACCTGCTCGGTCACGAAATCATCCGGATCGAAGGCGAACGCGGGTCGGCGGAGGACCCCGACCTCGCCGCTCGCGACATCCAGACGATAGACGGAGCCGACCTCGGTCAGCGAGCTGAAACCAAAGAGGGCATAGCGGTCCTCGGGTCCTCCAACGACAGGCCCCACGCTTCCAATGTCGGGGAGCCGCACCTCTTGAAGAAGACGCCCACCCAGGTCATGGATCGTAAGCCGGGGACGGGCGTCCTCGGTCCATTGAACGACCAGCCGATCCCCGACCACGTTGGCGCCCGTCAGGGTCCCCTCGGCCTCGGGGACGACCTCCGTCCAGGAGTCGGGGTCTGGCGTAGCCGGGTCCAAGCGCAGGATCCGACCGCGCGGCGCTTCGATGTCGGTGCGGAAGTAAAGGAGTCCTACTGTCGCCTCGACGGCTGCGAATCCCGCCCCCTCCCGTTCGAGAAGGAGCCGGGGTTCAGGAGAGGCTCCGGTCAGGTCGGCGATCAGAATCCGGTCGGCAAGCCCGGTGAACGTGCCCCCGGCGGCCGAGTGAATCACAAGCCACCGGCCGTCTTGCGTGACCATCGCCCACAGAAGCCCGTCCGGATGCTCCGGGTCCTCGTAGACAAGACGGTCTTCGGCCTGAGAGGTCCCCAACCTGTGGTGGAAGAGGCGTGGATTCCGGACCATTGCGGTAAGTTCCTGGCCGGCCTCGGGGGGGTCGTACCGGACATAGAAGAATCCCTCTCCGGTCCCGTCCCAGACGACCGGCGCCCGGATGCCGATCAGGGTTTCGGGGTAGAGCGTGGCGGAGCCGTCCAGCTCTAGAATCTGGACCCGGCTCCATCGGGACTGTCCGCGCGCGATGGCGATGGCCGCCCGCGATCCGGTCGGGTCGACGACGTATCCGGCGAGACGATCGTCGGCCTCGTCGATCACGTCGACGGCCTGGAAGAGAGGACGCGTCGCGCCATCCCGGTTCAGGAGATCCACGCGGGTCAGGGCCAGCCCGGCGTCCATCGAGCTGAGGTAAGTTCTGCCGGCGCGCAGATAGAAGGGACCGTTTCGCTCGACGTCCGCGATCTCGGCGATCCGTTGGCGGAAGAGGTCCCGCTCGGGAACCTTGGCCAGCCACACGTCGAGGACCTCGTTCTGGGCGGCCGCGAAGGCATCGGTCTCGGGAGATTGCAGGTCCTCGAGCCAGCGGTAGGGATCGGGGATGGCTACCCCGTGGAGAGTATCCACGACCTCCCCACGCCGCGCGGCAGGATAGTCCGGATCCTGACCGTAGATGGGCGTCGCCATCCAGGGGACCGGCAGGTTTAGGAGGAGGATGAGCGTGCGGGTCATCGACATGGCGGTACCTCGGTCGGAGACGGGGTTCATGGGAAAATCCATCATGACCCAGCACCCCCCGCCGCTCCATGGACGATCTCTGAGGCGTGGATGAGTTTTCGCTGAGGAGGAACCAGGCCATGACCGAATCCGCCGAAGCCCGATCACTGCCGGAGGTCCGTCTCGAGATGGACGACCGCGCCCGGCGCCGGGCCGAATGGCGCCTGACTTGGGGGATCGCGGCCGGCGTCGCCGCCGTCAGCTTCGTCTTCGGCTGGTTCGTCGACAGCAACGGGTGGCGTGGAGGGCTCCAGGGCATCGTCAACTCCCTCCTGATATCGATCCCGGTTTCCCGAATCGAGCTCGCCGGCCGCCGGTGGCGCTTGTTGCGCGCGGTGCGCGACTGGCCCTTCCTCGCGGTGTTCGTCGCCAAGATCGTGCTCTACGTCGTCCTGATCGTCGCCGCTACGGAGCTCACCCGCCTGCTCATGCAACCGCTGAACCCCCAGCCCCTCGGCTTCGACCCGATATTCTTCCGGATCCTGGTCTTCGCGAGCATCATGTCGCTGCTCGTCAACGCGGTCATCGAGGTGGGCCAGCTTCTTGGCTTCGGGGTGCTGAGAGATCTCGTGACCGGGCGATACCACCGGCCGCGACGGGAGGAGCGCGTCTTCCTCCTGATCGACATGAAGAGCTCAACGGTCCTGGCGGAGCGCCTCGACGATCTCGCGTACCACAGGCTCTTGAACCGCTTCTTCCGCGACGTCACGGACGCGGCGCTCGATCACGGCGCAAGTGTCCATAAGTACGTCGGGGACGAGGCCATCCTGACGTGGCGGGCCGAGGACGCGCTCACCCAGGCGCGCTGCGTGCTGTGCGCGTTCGCCGTCCGGAAGCGGATCCTGTCCAAGGCCGCGGAATACGAAGAGCGCTTCGACGTGGTTCCCGAGTACCGGGCCGCCCTCCACATCGGGACCGTGGTCGCCGGCGAGATGGGGGACCTGAAGCGCGAGATCGCCTTCGTCGGCGACACCCTCAATACGGCGGCCAGGCTCCTGGTCGCCGGGCGCGAGCTGGGCCGCGACATCATCGCCTCGACCACGCTGCTCGATCGTCTGGCGCTGCCCGCGGACATGTCGCGGGAGCCGCTGGCCCCCCTCGCACTGCGCGGAAAGGAGCAGACCGTCCCGGTCGCAGCGCTCCATCCCGCATAGCCTGGGACCCTTCCTTATCCCGTCCGCTCGCTTCGCATCACGATCGCATCGACCGCGGCCAGTTCCTCTTCGGTGATGCGCCAACCGGCGGCGTCGACGTTGGCCCGCACCTGCTCGGCCGAGGTCGCGCCCGCGATGACCGACGCCACGATCGGACGCGAGAGCAGCCAGGAGACGGCCAGCTCCAGGATCGTGTGACCCCGCGCCTCGGCGAAACGGATGAGCTCCTCCACGATGGCTAGATTACGGTCGCTGAGCAGTTCCGCGAACCGCCCGCTCCCTGTGATCCGGCTCCCCTCCGGTAGTGGCTGCCCCTGGCGGTACTTGCCGGTCAGCAGGCCGCTCGCCAGCGGGAAGTAGGGAAGGAAGGCGAGCCCCGACCGCTCGCACTCGTCGAGCACGCCTTCCTCGGGCTCGCGGTGCAGCAGGCTGTACTCGTTCTGGACGCTGACGAATCTCGCCGCCCCGGCGCGCGCGGCTTCCTCAGCCTCGCGAAGCTGTTGGACCGAGAAGTTGGAGCAGCCGATCTCGCGCACCTTCCCCGCCCGCACGAGCTCGTCAAGCGCCCCGAGGGTCTCCTCGATCGGCACGCTCGGGTCGGGCGTGTGGATCTGGTAGAGGTCGATGCGATCCGTGCTGAGCCGGCGCAGGCTCGCCGCGGCGGCCTTGCGTACGTACTCGGGACGCGCCCCTCTACCCTGGCCCTCCATCGGGCTGCCGAACTTGGTGGCGATCACCACTTCATCGCGACGGGCGCCGAGGGCTTCGCCGAGGAACTCCTCGCTTCGCCCTCCCCCATAGGTATCGGCGGTGTCGAAGAGCGTGACCCCCGCGTCGAGCGCCGAGCGCACGACGGCGGCGCTGGCCTCGGCGTCCAGACGCCAGCCGAAATTGTTGCAGCCGAGACCGACTTCGGACACGCCGAGCGAACCGATCTGTCGCTGTTTCATGGTTTCCTCACGATCTCTGTCGGGAGTCGCGATCTGATATCCTGTCGAGGAGCCAAGCCGCCCCCGAGAAGATCGCATACCTGCCAGGGATAGCACGCCGTCCGGCGGGATTCAACCGTGGCGTGGGATGGCCGTGGATGAGTTCACGCTGAGGAGCGAGGTTCCCGCTCATGGATCAGCCGATTTCGAACGACGAGCGTGTGCGCCGGGTGGCTGAGGCCTACGACCGCGTGGCGGAGAGGTACGCCGAGGCCCGCGGAACAGTAGCGGGCCCCTTCCGGCGGCTCCTCGACCGACTCGTCCAGCCCCTCCCGGACGGCGCCACGATCCTGGACGTTGGCTGCGGCCATGGCGTCCCGGCCCGATACCTGGTCGAGCGCGGATTTCGGTTGACCGGGCTGGATGCCTCGACCCGGCTTACTGCACTGGCGAGGGAAGCCGTGCCCGAGGCCGACTTCATCCGGGGCGACATGCGAACCGCCGATCCCGGGGGCCCCTTCGACGCGATCCTGGCCTGGGATTCGGTCTTTCACGTGCCCCGAAACGATCATGCGGCCGTGTTCGCGAAGTTCCGCTCGTGGATCGAGCCCGGGGGTCGGCTGCTGGTCTCGCTCGGGGGCTCGGGCCCCGAGGACTTCACCTCGGAGATGCTGGGAGAGACCTTCTTCTACAGCGGCCACGCGCCCGAGGCGGCGCTGGTGATCATCCAGGATGCGGGGTTCGAGATCGAGCACTGGGAGGTCGACGACCCGTCGTCGCGAGGCCATGTCGCCGTCCTCGGCAAAGCAGGGCCGATTTCGGGCCACTCATCCGAAAGGGGATGTACCGATGAGGAGCTGGGCGTCGCGGGGGTTTCGTGAGGCCGGCATGGCCGCGAACTTGCAAGAGGTCACGGCATGTACGTGGTCGCCGCCCTTCTCTTCATCGTCTGGCTGCTCGGGGTGTGGCCCTTCCCGGGCGCGGCGTTCCTGCCGTTCGTCGCGATCGGCCTGGCGATGTTCAAGGCGATGACCGACTGAGCGGAAGGCACCGGCCGGCGGAGCGCTGTGGCGCGCCCCGCCCGACCGGCCAGGGTCCGATCCGTGAGGTCCTCTGCGGCCCGCGGACCAAGCGGCGCCGTCAGGACAGAGTTCCTGCTACGGCCGGACCTGGATGTTCCCCTCCACGGCGTGCGGCCCGAAGAGCGCGTTGGGCACGGTCGAGACCGCGCAGAAGGCCTCGTTCGCCGCCTCGTCGCCAAATCCGGAGACGGTGCTCAGATCGGGGGGTGCCCCCGCGCCCTCGCCATTGTCGATCGACTGGAACCAGATGAAGCCGCCCGCCGGGAGCGTCGGGTCGTTGCTGGACTCGATGACCCCTCCCCACTTGGCGCGGTTGCCGGTCATGGCCGGGATGTCCTCCCAGTCCTGCAGGACCGGCGTGTCGTAGATCTGGAAGCACGTCACGGACCCTTTGAAGATGAACCGATCCCCGAGGACGCCCTGTTCGTAGTTGAAGTGCCCGCTGATGCTGCCGTCGTCGTGACGGGCTGCGGTGAAGGAGAGACGATTTTCCACGGGCACACCGAAGAACGAGGGATCGGTCGTGAAGTGGTATCCTCCGGAAGCCGATTGCACGACCTTGGAGCCGGTAAGCCCAAGCGTCGAGGGATCGGGACCGGTAGGGCCCAGGTCGTTCTCCTGGGTCTGACAGGCGACGATGAGGATGACGGCGAGAGCGGACAGACGGGGCAGGATCATGGGGAGCCTCCGGGGTCGGGTTCAAAAAGCGTCCATCGACACCCTATCCCGCGACGGCCACCGGGTCTTGAAGCTTCCGAGGGTATTTGGAAGAAAACGAGCGTGGCCGGCCCAACCCGAGAGGCGTGGAGGCGGTTTGGAGGAAGCCGACCATGAGCCGCGCGAACGAGACCTCCTCTCCGTCCCATCCCAGGGGGAAATACGTCCCGGTCACCCTGGGCAGCCCACGCTTCCACACCCTCGACGTCGGTGCCTTCCGGGTCACCGATGCCTGGTTTCCGCCCGGGCTGCGGCTCGAGCCTCACGTCCACGAGCGCGCGATCCTCGGGGTCATGCTGGAGGGCGGGTTCGATGACGTGTTCCCCACGCGGACGTTCGACTGCGACGCGGGGAAGGTGTTCACGGAGCCTAGAGGGGATCGTCACGCCAATCGGATCTTTCGGACGGGAGCGCGCGTGGTCGTGATCCAGCCGGATCCCGAGCGGCCCGAAGAGGTCGGGCCGGCAGCTGCGGTCTTCGAGCGGGCGCATTGTTTCGGCCACGGTCGCATCACCCTGGCGGCCCGCGCGCTCCGCCGCGAGCTGAGGGCGACGGACGAGGCCGCCGTCCTGGCGCGGCAGGGGCTGATCTACGAGGTGATCGCGGCGGCCCGGCGGGCCGCCGATCGCATGAACGGTGCCGAGGCTCCGCCGCCCTGGCTGAGAAGGGCCCGCGAGGTCGTCTACGACCGCTTCCGCGAACCGCTACGGATCGAGGACGTCGCCCGGGAGGTCGACCGGCATCCGGCGCACGTGGCACGGGTCTTTCGTCGTCACCATGGCATGACGATCGGGGAGTGCGTGCGGACCTTGCGGCTCGACTGGGCGGCCGGGGAGCTCACCGGGACCGGGAAGCCGCTGGCGGCGATCGCGATGGAGGCGGGCTACGCGGACCAGAGCCACTTCACGCGCTCGTTCCGGCGGCACACCGGGTCCACGCCTGCCGAGTACCGGCGGCTGCTCTCGACCTGAGATTTCCCGCGAGGTGTTGGATGCGTTTCTGCGCGTTGACCCTGCTGGCCACGGCGCTCCTGCCGACCTGCTCCGATGGCCAGGAAGTCGTGGAGCTCCGTCGCTACGACCTGGATTCCCGTGAGGGCCTGATCGCGGTCTCGGGCGTAGCCGTCGATTCGGCGGTCACCGCGGAGGGGACCGCCAGCCTCCGTGTCGATGCGGCGTCACCCATCCGGGTCCTGCTGTTCGAGACCGGCGACATCGACGTGGAGGACGCGCGGCTCATTTACCGGGCTCGACTCCGGACCGAAGACCTGCGCGGGAACGCCTACCTCGAAATGTGGTGCGTCTTCGAGGAACTCGGAGAGTACTTCTCCCGCGCGCTGCACGCGCCCCTGTCCGGGACGACCGACTGGACCACGCAGGAGACGCCGTTCTTTCTCGAGCAGGATCAGAACCCGGACAACGTCCGGCTGAACCTCGTGGTGGATGGCTCGGGTACGGTCTGGATCGACGACGTCCGGCTCCTGAGCGCATCGCTTCGCCCGTGACGAGCTCATGCCATCTGGGGCTTCGTTCTCGGTGAGCTCCGCTGCCGAAGGGCAGCGAGTCCTCGATCGTTTCAACGGCTTCCACGACGGGTTCATCCAGCGAATCGAGATCGTCTCTCGCGATCGATTCGAGGAGATCGGCGTCCAGACCGCGGATGGCGTGTACGACGTGACCATCGAATTCGCGCACTACAACTACCCGGATGGAAAAGAGCCGTTTCATCCCGTGGACCAGATCATCGAGGCGAGGTTCAGCGACGTGGAGGACATCCGGATCGACCTGGCGCGGGAGTTTCTGGGAAGTCCGATCACGGCGCTGTACTTCGAGGCGGAGACGAGGCGCAGAAATCTCTCGACCGATCGCGAGGATTGTCTAGCTCTCCATTGGGGCAGGCAGCGCTACGTCGAGGCCGAGCGGAAGTACGACTTCCGGAAGGATCGACTCTTCACGTTCTCGCGATCGGAGCTGCGCGAGCGCTGAGGGTCCGTCTAACGCGGACGGGCGCTCAGGGCACCCGCCCCCGTGAACGCGACGATCGCGACCACCGAGCCGATCCAGTCAGGCTTGACCGTCATCAGGAAGACGATCCCCACCGCCAGCCCCATCCGGAGGCGGAGGGAGAGATGAAGGACCGGATCCGCCAGCCGCGCCCTCGCGGGCTCGTCCAGCACGCCCTGCGCCTCGCTGATCACCGGGCCGGTCGCCCGGATCCGCCGCGCGGTCATCGCAGAGCCCAGTGCGGGAATGGCCAGCATGCCTAGCAGGCCGACGGCGATCCACGCGCGGGCGCCCCACCCGACCGCCATCATGTAGATCCCGGTCACTAGAATGGCCACGAAGGACCACGGATAGATCCGACGCAGAACGGGAAACAGCCCGAACCACGCTCGGGCCTCGGCCGCGTTGGCGGCCCGCGACAGGCAACGGAGGCTCGTCCACTCGAGGCCGAGAGCGACGAAGAGCCCCAGCACCCCGAGCACGTGGAGAAAGAGCGCGACCGAATAGAGCAGGGGGACCTCCTGTGGCCGGTTTGCCGGCTCAAAGTGGGGACGTCCTCTGGGTATGTCCATGGCGGGATGCGGTTTGCCAGCGGTCCAACATTCGGCTAAATTACCGAATAATGAATGGCTTCGGTAAAAAAGGCGAAGTCTACCTGGCGCTGATAGGGGACGTGGAGGGGTCGAGACGTTTGGAGCGCCGTGCGGAGCTCCAGCGGGAGCTGGGGCGGGCCGTGGAGATCGTGAACGAGCGCCTCGGCCCGGCCCTGGCCGCTCCCCTGTCCCTCACCGCGGGCGACGAGATCCAGGCCCTCTTCCGCGAGCCGGCCGCCGTCGTGGACGCGATGACCGAGGTGGCCGACGCGGTCTTCCCCGCGCGCCTGATCCACGGCCTGGGGGTGGGGACGCTCGAGACGGATCCTGGGCCCGATCCGGCGCTCCTGGACGGACCCTGCTTCCACCGGGCGCGCGAGGCCGTCCAGGAGGCGCGTAGCGAGGGAACCTGGGCCATCGCCCGAGGGCTGGAAGCGCCGGGGGACGTCGTGGTCGGTGCCCTCTTCCGGCTCGTGGGGGAGCTCCGGTCCCGCTGGACCCCGATCCAGGCCGAGCACGTTCGCCACGCTCGCGGGCGGCCTCAGAAGGAGGTCGCCGAACGGCTCGGAAAGGCCGAGTCGACCGTCAGCGAGAGCCTGAAGGCGGCGGGCTTCCAGGCCATGCTGGAAGGGGAGACGGCGCTCCGGGCCGCGCTCTCCAGGTTCGCCCATGGAGCCGAAGCCGATGTCGGTTCGGTCCAGGGGGCGAATAGAGGATGACCTCGAGCTCCGCCCTCCTCGCCCTTCTCGTGGCCGGCCACCTGCTGGCCGACTTCGGCTTCCAGACCCGGCGGATGACCGAGCGTAAGAAGGAGGCCGGCTGGCTCGCCCTCCATGGGCTCGAGGTGGCCCTGGTCCAGGCGGCGGTCGCCCTGCCCTTCCTGTCGTGGGGCGCGGCCACCCTGATCGCCGGTCTGTCGGTCGCCCACATGACCATCGATCGGCTGAAGGCGTCCGCCGCCCGTCCGTCCGGGCTCGGCCCCTTCCTGGCCGACCAGGCCGGACACCTGCTGGTCCTGATCGTGGGCTGGACCGTCTGGACGCGGCTCCCCGGCTGGCCGGGTCCTCTCCAGCCCGCCTTCCCGCTGGAGCCGTGGACCCTCTGCGCGGTCATCGCGGCCGCCTTCGCCTTCAACGGGACCGGGGGTGCCGCGATCGTGGCCGCGGTCCTCGACCGTCACCGCCTGGACGAGGTCACCGACGGGATCACCGAGGAGGAGCGGTCGCGCGGCAGGACGATCGGGATCCTGGAGCGGTTCATTCTCCTGACCCTTGTGATCCTCGGACAGTGGGGAGCGCTCGGGTTCGTGATCGCCGCCAAGTCGATCGCGCGCTTCAAGGATTTGGACCAGCGCGATTTCAGCGAGCGCTACCTGATCGGGACCCTGGCCAGCGTCCTGGTCGCGATCGCGAGCGGGCTCGCGGTGCGGGGATTCTGGGAATAACCTGAGATGATTCGGAATTGAACGCGCGATCGTGTGCCGGCGTCGAGGCTGCGATGACCGCGCGAAACTTGGCCGTCTGGTCGTACGCGATACTCACGGCATGCTCCTCCGGGATGTCCGGCGCGATCGGGGGTGACGCGTCACGCCCTGAGCCCGTGCCCGACGATACGTCCGCTTCTGCGGATTCCCTCTTTCGGGAGCTCGAGGAGCGGCTGCTCGAGTCCGCGAGCTTGCGGATGCGGTACACGATCGCCGCCGAGGGGGCCCTGTCGGCCTCGCTGGGCGGCAATCTGGACCTTGCCGAGGAGAGCAGGGTGACGCTCGATGCCGAAGGGACGTTCGACAACAGCCCCGTCGCCCTTCACCTCCGATCCGATGGCCGCGAGATGCGCGGCGGCTCGGAGGTTGACACGTTCGCCAACGACGCTCCGCAAGGCCTCCGCGAAGCCCTGATCATCGGTTTGACCCGGATGGGACTGCTCCACACCCTGGCGCGCCTGACGGCCGGGGCGCCTCCCGACCACGCTGAAGGAGGGGTGCGGGAGTGGGTTCAGGTGGAGGACATCCGCGACACACCCAAGCGTTCAGGGGCGGATACGAACTTCCGGGTGCTGCGCTTTTCGATCTTGGTGAACGGGGAGCGAAGTGGAGAGGCTTCGTTATGGATGGATCGCCAAAGCGGGCTTCCCGTGCGCCGTGAGCAGAACGTCGACTTCCCCACGGGGGTCATGCGCGTAGTGGAGGAGTACGGGTTCCTCCCTTAGTCTACCCTGGCAAACCGCGTCGTCACGGTTCGCTCGCCAGCCAGTCGGGCAGCTCCCGGATCGACTGGAGCTCCACGTACACGTGCCGAGCCCGCTCCTCCTCGTCGACCTCCTCGTGGGCCCACGTCGTGTGGTAGGGGATGTGGACCCCGAGACCGCCCATGGCCACGACCGGCAGGACGTCCGAGCGGAGCGAGTTCCCGACCATGATGAACTCCTCGGGGGCGACACCGCGGCGGCGAGCGATCGCCTCGTAGGTCGAGCGGTCCTTCCGGCTCACGATCTCGACGCCTCGGAAGTGCTCGCGGAGGCCGGAGCGCTCGACCTTGCTCTCCTGTTCGAGCAGATCCCCCTTGGTGACGACGATGAGCGAGTGGCGCTCGGCCAGGGAGGCGACGGTCTCCTGGACGCCGTCCAGGAGCTGGACCGGCGCCTGGATCATGGCCCGGCCGAGCTCGACGACACGCTGCACCTCAGCCCCGGTGATCCGACCTTCGGTGAGCTCGACGGCCGTCTCGACCATGGACAGGACGAACGCCTTGATCCCGTAGCCGAAGTGGGGGAGGTTCCGCATCTCGGCCTCGTAGAGCCGGGCGTCGATCCAGTCGGGCTCGTGGTAGAGGGCGAGAAGGGCGCGGAACTCGGCCTGCGTGTCCCGGTAAAGGTCCTCGTTCCGCCACAGCGTGTCGTCGGCGTCGAGGGCGATCAGGTCCGTCACGCCGGCAAGATACGCAGTGGACGGTCGGCCGACCGCTGAGGAGGGTCGATCGAAGCCGCGCGGGCTGCCGGATGAACGCCGCGCACGTGCTCCTCGTCTTCGGGCAGAGAGCGTGCCGTGGTGAATCCCCCGATCGCCGAACCCCGCCTGTACCGATGGACGACTACCCGAAGGAGGCAACCGTGGTGATGCGGACCGCGATCCTCGCGCTTCTCCTCTCCCCCGTGATGGCGAACGCTCAACCCGATCCCCAACCCGAGGACGTGGCCAATATCGACGCGATCGTAGCCGCGACGTACGCGGCGATCTCCCACGCCCCCGGGGAGTACTTCCAGTGGGACCGGTGGCGATCGCTGTTTCTGCCCGGAGCTCTTCTCGTGCCCAACGAGGAGCAGACGGGCGGCGAACTCCGCCCCATGACGGTGGACGACTTCGTCACCTGGGTCGACGAGTGGTACGCGGAGAACGCGCCTGCCGGAGGTCAGGACGACAAGGGTTTCGAGGAGGCGCAGATCCACTCGACCGTCCAGCGCTACGGTGACATCGCGCACGTGATGAGCACCTACGCCAGGCGCTACTGGGGCGGGGAAGAGACGCTCGGTCGAGGCATCAACAGCATCCAGCTCGTCCATCGCGACGGGCGTTGGTGGATCGCCGGGGTCGTGTGGGACGAGGAGGATGGCGCGGGGCCGATCCCAGCCGAGTACCTGCCCTAGGACGGCGGTTCGGGTTTGAACGACCGGCCGCCTCTGTCCGTCCAGCTTGCACCCGGTGCGGCGCACCCCTGATCGCCGAGGAAGCCATGAGACATGCGGTCCTGCTTCTTCTTCTGAGCTGCCTGACGCCGCCCTGCTCGCAGGGACAGCCTGCGTTGGCCTTCACCGGCGTCACCGTGATCCCGATGGACACGGAAAGGGTGCTCGACGGGCACACCGTGCTCGTCGAGGGGGAGCGGATCGTGGCCGTCGGACCGGCGGGCGAGGTCGAGATCCCGGACGGGGCCACGGTCGTGGACGGGAGCGGCCGCTGGCTGATCCCCGGGCTGGCCGAGATGCACGGCCACATCCCGCCTCCCAGCGTCCCCCGCGAGCGGGTCGAGAACGTGCTCTTCCTCTATGTCGCCAACGGCATCACGACCGTGCGCGGGGTTCTCGGCGCGCCGGGGCAGCTCGAGCTCAAGGCCGAGGCCAACTCGGGAGCGCTCGTGTCGCCGACCCTCTATCTGGCCGGCCCCAGCTTCAACGGGAACTCCGTCTCCTCGCCCGGCCAGGCGGCCGCGATGGTCCGCGAGCAGGCCGAAGCGGGATGGGACCTCCTCAAGATCCATCCGGGCCTGACCCGGGCCGAGTACGACTCGATGGCGGTGACCGCCAGGGCGGCCGGCATCCGCTTCGTCGGCCACGTCCCCGAGGAGGTCGGCCTCGCCCACGCGCTCGAGATGGGCCAGGAGACGATCGAGCACCTGGACGGGTACGTCGAATACCTGGACGGCGCCGAAGGGCCCGTCGATCCGGTGCGGCTCGCCGAGGCGGTCGAGCGGACGCGAGCGTCGGGCGCCGCCGTCGTTCCGACGATGGCCCTCTGGGAGACCCTCTACGGGATCCATCCGCTGGAGACCTTGACTGCCTACCCGGAGCTCCGGTACATGCCCGGGGACATGGTCCAGGCGTGGACCGAGAATTATCGGGAACGCCTCGCCGATTCGGAGCTCGATCCGGTCGAGTCCCGGATCGTGATCGAGAATCGGACGCGGATCCTGTCCGCTCTCCATGACGGAGGGGTGACGGTCCTGATGGGGACCGATTCCCCCCAGCTCTTCAGCGTGCCCGGCTTCTCCCTCCACCGCGAGGTCACGCGGATGGCAGCGGCGGGGATGTCCCCCTGGGAGATCCTGGCCAGCGGAACACGGGCCGTGGGGGAGTATTTCGCCGGCGAGGACGATTTCGGCACGATCGCGCCCGGCCAGCGGGCCGACCTCGTGCTGCTCTCGGCCGATCCGCTCCAGGACGTCGCGAGCCTGTCAGGGATCGAGGGCGTCATGGTGCGGGGGCGCTGGCATCCCAAGACTGCCATCGACGAACGGCTCGCCGCGATCGCCGCGGCCAGCAGGCAGGGGACCGCGGCGCGCGCTCAGGACGTCGAGGGGTACGCGACGGCGGAGGACGGCACCCGACTCTTCTACACGACAGTGGGTGACGGGCCGGAGGACGTCGTGATCCCGGTCGGCCTCTACCTCGAGGAGGCGCTCCGACCGCTGGCGAAGCCCGGACGGAGGCTCGTCTTCTACGATCCCCGGGGACGAGGGCGTTCCGAATCTCCGGATACGTTGCGGATCTCGCTGGATCATCAGGTCACGGATCTGGAGGCGCTCCGAACCCATCTGGGGATCGAGCGCATGGCGCTGATCGGCTGGTCGGGGCTCGGGATGGAGATGGTCGTGTACGCGATGCGTCATCCGGACCGGGTGTCGCGCATCGTGCAGGTGGCTCCGGTCCCCCCGCGGAACTCGCCGCACAACGAGAGCGCCTACGCCGAGCGCGAGCGGCGGATCGATCAGGCCGCTTTGGAGCGGCTCGAGGAGAGGAGCGCGGCGGGGGAGTTCTCGGAGGATCCCGGAGGCTACTGCCGCGCCCGGTCTGCGGTCACCCGGGTGGCCAGCTTCGCCGACCCCGCCCGGGCGGCCGAGGTCCCCGATGTCTGCCGGTATCCCAACGAGTGGTCGGAGAACCTGGGGCCTCTCTTCCGCGCGCTCCTG
>DATEDS010000254.1:0-12733 GCA_035281565.1 Gemmatimonadota bacterium | reverse complement strand
AACGGCCTCCTCGAGGCCTTGCGGAAGAACCCGCGCGACGTGGCCGCATCGACTCGGCTCGCCCAGATCCACCTGGACCGGGGCCTCCACGACCTGGCGCTCGCCCAGCTCCTCGAGACGCGCGAGTTCCTTCCCGACTCGGTCGAGACGGCGATCGCCCTGGGCTCGGCGTACTGCCGGGCCGGGAACTACGGGGAGGCACAGGAGGAGCTCAGCCGCGCGCTCCGGCTCGAGCCCGACAACCCGACCGCGCACCGCGAGCTGGGCATCGTCCTCGGCAAGAAGGGGCTCTACGAGGAGGCGATCGCCCAGCTCCGGAAGGCGATCGACCTGGCTCCCGGCGAGGCCCGCGGCCACTACTACCTGGGCGTGTGCCTCAACCACCTCGATCGCATCGACGAGGCGGCCCAGTCGTTCGAACGCGCGATCGAGGCCGACCCGAACGACGCCAAGTCGTTCCACCACCTCGGCATCATCTGGGACCGGAAGGGACGGACGGAGCGGGCCCGGGAGATGTACCGTCAGGCGCGGGCGGTCGCCGGGACCGCGCGTGGCTGAGACGCCGCCGCACCCGACCCGCCACCGCTTCGGCACCCTGGCCATCCACGCCGGCCAGGAGCCCGACCCCGTGACCGGCGCGGTCATGGTCCCGATCTACCAGACCTCGACCTACGTCCAGCGGGGGGTCGGCGACCACAAGGGGTACGAGTACGCGCGGACCCACAACCGGACCCGCGAGGCGCTCGAGGCATGCATCGCGGCCCTCGAGGGCGCCACCCAGGGGATCGCCTTCGGCTCCGGGACGGCCGCCATCCACGCGATCCTTACGCTCCTGGACCACGGCGACCACGTGGTCGCCGGCGAGAACCTGTACGGCGGGACCCACCGGCTCTTCGATCAGGTCCTGTCCCGCTTCGGCCTGACGTTCGACTACGTGGACACGCGGGACCCGGCCGCGGTCGAAGCGGCGATCGGACCGGCATCGAAGATGCTCTACGTCGAGACGCCGTCGAACCCGCTCATGCGGCTCGCCGACCTCGAGGCGATGGCCGGCCTGGCCGACCGGGCGGAGCTCGTCCTCGTCGTGGACAACACGTTCATGACGCCCTTCTTTCAGCGCCCGATCGAGCTCGGCGCCAGGCTCGTCGTCCACTCGACGACCAAGTTCCTGAACGGCCACAGCGACATGGTGGGCGGGGTGGTCGTGACCCGGGATGCCGATCTCGCGGAGCGCCTCCGGTTCATCCAGAACTCGGTCGGCGCGGTCCCGGGGCCGCTCGACTGCTGGCTCGCGCTCCGGGGATTGAAGACCCTCCACGTCCGGATGGAGCGGAGCGAGGCGAGCGCGCGCGAGCTGGCCGCCTGGCTGGCCGATCATCCGAAGGTCGGGTGGGTCCACTATCCCGGGCTGCCGGACCATCCCCAGCACGAGCTGGCCCGCCGCCAGATGAGCGGCTTCGGCGGCGTGATCTCGCTCGAGTTCGACGACCGGGACAAGGGGCGCCGGTTCCTCGAGGCCCTCGAGGTCTTCCAGCTCGCCGAGAGCCTGGGCGGCGTCGAGAGCCTGTGCAGCCACCCGGTTTCGATGACCCACGCGGCCGTCCCCGAGGCGGAGCGCGAGCGGATGGGGTTCTCCGATCGCCTGGTCCGTCTGTCGGTGGGGATCGAGGACGTCGAGGACCTCCGCGAGGACCTCGCCCGGGCGCTCGAGACGCTCTGATGCGGATCCTGATCGTCGGGAACGGCGGCCGCGAGCACGCCTTCCTGTGGAAGCTCCACCGCGACCATCCCCTGCACGATTTCCTGATCACGAAGGGAAACGGCGGGACCACCCCGCCCGCCCGCGCCGTCGACGTGTCGCCTTCGGACGTCGGCGCGCTGGTCGAGCTGGTGGCGGCCGAGAAGGTCGATTTCACGGTCGTCGGGCCCGAGGCGCCGCTGGCGGCCGGGATCGTGGACGCCTTCCGGGCCGGGGGGCATCGGATCTTCGGTCCGACGAAGGGGGCGGCCCGGATCGAGTCGTCCAAGGCGTTCGCCAAGGAGCTGATGGACGAGCTCGGGGTCCCGACCGCCGCGTTCCGGGTCTTCCACGACCCTGCGGCCGCGGCCCGTTACGCCGCCGAGATCGGCCCGCCGTGCGTGGTCAAGGCGAGCGGGCTCGCGGCCGGGAAGGGCGCCCTGGTCTGCCTCGAAGCGCAGGACGTCCAGGACGCGCTGGCCGCGTGCTTCGAGCGCCGCGAGTTCGGGGCCGCGGGGGACCTGGTCGTCATCGAGGAGTTCCTGGAAGGGGAGGAGCTCTCGATGATCGCCCTGACCGACGGGCGGACGCTCGTCCCGCTGCTCCCGTCCCAGGACCACAAGCGGGCCCTGGACGGAGACCGGGGCCCGAACACGGGGGGGATGGGGGCCTACGCGCCGGTCCCGCTCCTGGACGACGCGCTCCGGGAGCGGGTGCTGGACGAGATCTTCCGGCCGCTCCTCGACGGGCTCGCGGAGCGGGGCATGACCTACACCGGGTGCCTCTACGCCGGCCTCATGCTGACCCCCCGGGGGCCCAAGGTGCTCGAGTGGAACGCCCGTTTCGGCGACCCCGAGACCCAGGCGATCCTGCCGCTCCTCGAGAGCGACCTTCTGGAGCTCCTCATGGCGACCGAGCCCGGCCGGGGACTGGAGAGGCTCGGGTCGGCCTGGCGGGCCGGCGCCTGCATGACGGTGGTGGCCGCGGCGGAGGGGTATCCGGGGCCCTACGACACCGGCGCCGCGATCGAGCTGCCCGTGGAGCTCGGACCTTCGGCCTTCGACAGGGAGGGCGTGGTCGTCTTCCACGCCGGGACGGGGCGCCAGGACGGCCGGCTCGTGACGGCCGGAGGTCGCGTCCTCGACGTGACCGCGCTCGGGGCCGACCTGGAGGAGGCGCGGGAGCGCGCCTACCGGGCCCTGGACCGGATCCACGCCCCGACCCTCCGCTGGCGGAACGACATCGGCTGGCGGGAGCTCGCGCGGACGAGGGTCTAGTCCCGAGGTCGGCGATTTCCTCTTCCCTCGCCGGACCGTCTAACTTCCCGTCGTCATGCCCGAGCTTCCCGAAGTCGAGACCATCGTGCGCCGGCTCTCGGAGACCGTCCCGGGGCGCCGGATCGAGCGCGCGGAGATCCTGCGCGCCAACGTCGTCAAAGGGACGCCCCGCCGGTTCGCCAGGGCGATCGAGGGGCGGACGGTCGAGCGTGTCCGGCGGCGGGCCAAGTTCATCGCCGCCGAGCTCGACGACGGGCGCGTGTGGGTGACCCACCTCCGAATGAGCGGGCGCTACCTGGTCTTGCCGGGAAACCGGCGGAACGGGCGTTCCCGCGGGAGCCGCGTCTCCGACGGGACGGCGCTCCCCGCCTACACCCGTGCCGTCTTCACGCTCGACGACCGGACCCGGCTCCTCTACATCGACGCCCGGACCCTCGGCGGGATGGAGCTCGTGTCGGCGGACGAATGGGAGATCCGGTCGGCGGCCCTCGGACCGGAGCCGCTCGACCCCGACTTCACTCCGGGGGTCCTCGAGACCCGCCTGGCGAACAGCCGACAGCCGGTCAAGCCTTTCCTCCTCGACCAGACCAGGGTCGCCGGGATCGGCAACATCTACGCGGTCGAGGCGCTCTGGCGGGCGCGGGTGAGCCCACGCCGGAGGGCCCGCAACGTGGGCCCGGTCCGCGCCCGCCGGCTCCACCGGGCGATCGTCGACGTGCTCGAGGAGGCGCTCGGCCGCTCCGGGACCTCCCTCGGGGTCAGCGATCTCGACTACGCCGACGGGGACGGCGAGCCGGGCGGGTTCTACGAGCTCCTGAACGTGTACGACCGGGAGGGCCTTCCCTGCCCGCGCTGCGGGACGCCGATCCGGCGGATCGTTCAGGTCCAGCGGTCGACCTACTACTGCCCCGGGTGCCAGCGGTGATCGAGATCGACGACCGGAGCGAGGGCCCCGTGATCGGCCTCCGGGCGTCGGGAAAGATCGCGGCCGCCGAGCTCGGACAGGTCCTGGAGCGGCTCGAGCGGGCGATCGCCGAGCACGGAAGGGTCCGGCTCCTGGTCCACGTGGAGAACCTGGGCTCGTTCTCGCCCACCGCGTTCAAGGACGACGCCCGGTTCTCGCTCGAGCACGCGGCGGACGTCGAGCGGGTGGCGGTCGTGGCCGACGGGGTCCTCTTCGGGACCTACGTCAAGGCGGCGGCGGCGTTCGTCCCGGGAGAGGTCCGGCGCTTCAAGACGAAGGAGCTGGAGGATGCATGGAGCTGGATCGAAGGGTGACGCCGGGACAGCGCCGCTGAGCGGCGCCTACAGGATCGTCTTCCCCAGCGCCGACAGGATGAGCTCGACGGCCAGCCTCCCGGTCCGGTTGCGCTCGTCCAGGATCGGGTTGGTCTCGACGACGTCGATCGAGAGCATGCGGTCCGAATCGCTCACGATCTCGAGCGCGAGGTGGCCTTCCCGGTAATCGACCCCGCCCTTGACCGTCGTCCCCACGCCGGGCGCGAAGTTCGGATCGATGAAGTCCATGTCGAGCGAGACGTGGAAGCCGAGCGTCCCCTCGCCCACGATGGCCAGCGCCTCCTCGAGGATCGGAACGATCCCCTGCTCGTCGATCTCGCGCATCGTGAAAACGCGGATCCCCGTCTCGTGGATCAGGTCGCGCTCGCCCGGATCCAGATCCCGGGCGCCGATCAGGACGACCTTGGTCTCCTTGACCTTCGGGGAGAAGCCGCCGATCCCGGTCAGGTCCGGGTGGCCGTAGCCGAGCGCGACGGCGAGCGGCATCCCGTGGATGTTTCCGCTGGGAGTGGTCTCGGGGGTGTTCATGTCGGCATGGGCGTCGAACCAGAGGAGCCCGATCTCTCCCTTCCGCTCCCGCGCCCACCCGGCCACCCCGGCGATCGATCCCACCGCGATCGAGTGGTCCCCGCCGAGCACGACCGGAACCGCGCCCGCCTCGAGCGATCCCTTCACCCGCTCCGCCAGCACGAGGTTGACGGCGGCGATCTCGGCCAGGAAGTGGACCCGCTCGTCTCCGCGTTCCGCCGATTCGGGGATCGTGGCCGAAACGTCGCCCACGTCCGACACCTCGTACCCCAGCCGGGCGATCCGGTCCTGGAGACCCGCGATCCGGAGGGCGGAGGGTCCCATGTCGACGCCGCGCCGGCCGGACCCCAGGTCGATCGGGACGCCGATCAGGTTCACCTTGTCGGGATAGGGCCGCGGCACTAGTCCCGGACGCCCGTGTGGAGGGCGGCGATGCCGCGCGTCAGATACCCGTAGCGAACGTTCGTGAAGCCGGCCTCCCGGACCAGCGCCGCCAGCGAGGCCCCGTCGGGGAACCCGGCCACCGACTCCGGGAGGTACCGCGCCGCCGATCGGTCACCGGCGATCATTCCGCCGGCCACCGGGAGGACGTGATGGAAGTAGAGGTGATAGGCCCTGCGGAAGAGCGGCCCGGGCGGGGTCGTGAACTCGAGGACGATCAGCCGGCCGCCGGGCTCGAGGACCCGCCGCATCTCGGCCAGCCCGTCGGCGAAGTCGGCCAGGTTCCTGAGCCCGAAGGCGATCGTGCAGCCGGCGAACGTGCGGTCGGCGAAGGGGAGCCGGAGGGCGTCCCCGGCCACCGCGGGGGGGCCCTCCGGGCCGAGCTTGGTCAAGCCGCGGGCCAGCATCGGGAGCGAGAAGTCGGCGCCGACGACCCACGCGCCGGGCGCCCGCCGCCGGATGGCGGCCGCCAGGTCGAGCGTGCCCGCGCACAGGTCCAGGTACCGCCGCCCGGCACGCGGGGCGAGCGCGTCGACGGCCCGCTCCCGCCAGCGTCGGTGGATCCCCGCGGACAGCAGGTCGTTGAAGAGGTCGTACCGCGGCGCGATCCGGTCGAACATCCGGCGCACGGCGGCCGCCTTGTCCTCGGCCCGCGCGGAGGACGAAACTTGGCCGGAAGGCGTATCGTATCGGTAGCGTGTGGGCATGCTTGACGAGCAACTCGTGGTCGACGCGCTCTCGGGGTCGCAGAACGCCTATCGGGAGCTCGTGCGTCGCTTCGAGCGCCCGATCTTCAACCTCGTCGCCCGCATGGTCCGTGACCACACGCTCGCCGAGGACCTCGCTCAGGACTCGTTCGTCAAGGCGTTCAGCCGCCTCGAGAGCTACCGCTCCGAGCAGGGGAAGTTCTCGAACTGGCTGTTCAAGATCGCCCACAACACGGCCATCGACCACCTGCGGAAGTCGAACCTGGAAACCTACTCGCTGGACAAGGGGGACGATCCCGACGAGCCCGACTTCCACGCCCTGCTCGCCGACCACGAGGCCGACACCCCCCTCGACGTCGCCGAGCGGGCCGATCTCGGCCGGGCGCTCGGGGACGCCGTCGAGCGGCTCCGCCCCGAGTACCGCGAGGTGATCGTCCTCAGGCACCAGGAGGGGTTCGCGTACGAGGAGATCGCCGAGATCACGAAGCTTCCACTGGGAACCGTCAAGACGTATATCCATCGCGCCCGGAAGGAGTTGGCGGCCCACCTGGTGGCCGCCGGATGGGGTCCGGCCGGCGCCGGGCGAAACCCCCCCGTCGACGCTTTCGTAGGACGCGCAGGCTGATGATGATGACGAATCGCAAGCTCCAGAAGGACATACGGCGGTGGCTGGCGGTCGAGGCCGAGGGCCGGACCGACGAGGCCGAGAGGGCCTTCGCTGCCGCCTTTGCCGCCCTGCCCCGGCTCGAGCCGCGGGCCGGCTTCGCCGAGCGCGTGATGTACGGCCTCCAGCCCGCCCCGATGATCCAGGCGAGCGAGCGGCTGCGCTGGGGATGGAAGGTCGCCACGGGCGGGGCCCTGGCGCTGGTGGCGGTCGCCCTCGGCCTGGCGCCGCTGGCCGGCATCAGCGTCACCCTGCCGTCCGCCGGAGCCGTCGTCGACGCGACGACCGGCGGCGTGACTTGGCTCGCCGGCTGGCTGGCGAACGGGCTCGAGGTCTGGAGCTTCCTGGTCCGGATCGGAAACGCCGTCGGCGTGGCCATCGCCACGCCGCAGATCGGAGCCGCGCTGTTGGGAACTGCCCTGATCGGCGCGGCCGCGTTGTTCGAACTCAATCGACTGCTCGTCCCCGAGAGGAGAACCGCATGATGCGCCGGTCCTGTCTCGCCCTGTCCAGGGGCCGCGCCTTCCTGCTCGCGCTGCTGCTGACGACGGTGCCCGCCGTGGCCCTCGCGCAGACCGTGAGCCAGGTGGCGCCCGACACCGTCCCCCAGCCCGAGCCCTCGCTGGCCGAGCTCAGGGACCGGGTCGAGGCTCGCTACCAGGTTCTGCCGCTCCGGGGAGGGATCGCCCTCCTGCCCAAGTACGGCGACACGGACGTCCAGTCGCTGGAGCTCTCGGACGGGCAGATCGCGATCAACGGCGCGCCGGTGACCGGCGCCGAGCTCGACCAGCGGGTGGGCCCGGACGCGGCCGACATCCGGCGCCTCTCCTTCATGGAGCCCGATGCGAGACGGGTCCTGTTCGGGATCGGCCCCTCGCCCGCGACGACCGAAGGGACGGTGGCGGACACGACCGCCGCCGACACGACCGGGGTCGAGGAAGAGGAGGAGTACGAGGACGAGGAGGGGATCGACGTCGGAGGCTCGGGAGACCGGGTGCGGGTTGGCGCGGGAATCCGGGTCGCCGAGGGTGAAGTCATCGAAGGCGACGTGGTGGCGGTCGGCGGCTCGGTCGACGTCGACGGGACCGTGGAAGGCGACGTCGTCGCGGTCGGCGGCGGCGTCCACCTCGGTCCGAACGCGGTCGTCGATGGAGAGGTGACGTCCGTCGGCGGGACAATCGACCGCGAGCCCGGCGCCGTCATCCACGGAACGGTCAACGAAGTCGCGTTCGGCGCCCCTCACATCGCGTGGGGCGCGGACTGGGGACCCGGCCCCTTCTTCGCCGGCGTGACGGGGCTGATCGGCACCATCGTCTGGATCGCGGTGCTGGGCCTGCTCGTCTGCCTGGCCTACCTGTTCGCTCGCCGGCCGATCGAGCGGATGGAGTACCGCGTGAGGACGAGCGCGTGGAAGGCGGCGCTGGTCGGGCTCGTGGCGCAGCTCCTGTTCATCCCGGCGCTCGTCCTGACGTGCGTGGTCCTGGCGATCTCGATCATCGGGATCCCGTTCCTGCTTCTCGTCCCGTTCGCCGTTCTCGCGCTGGTGATCGGCGCCCTGCTCGGCTTCACGGCGGTCGCGAAGCGCCTCGGCCACGCGGCCGAGGACCGGTTCGGATGGCAGCACGCCAACGCTTACCTCTCGATCGTGATCGGCGTCGGGCTCATCATGCTGATGAGCTTCTTCGGCAACGCGCTGGGGGTCGCCGGCGGTCCGCTCAAGATCTTCGGCGCCGTCCTGACGATCCTCGGCTTCATTGCCCAGTACGTGGCATGGACGATCGGTCTGGGGGTGCTCCTCCTGACCCGGTTCGGCACCCGCTATCGGTGGAGCGACGGCGAGACGCCTGAACCGGTCCCGGCGCCGCCACCGCCCGTCCCGGCGACGTACGCCGAACCCGGAGCGCCGCCACCGCCCCCCGACTGAGGAGCGGTCCCAGGAACATGGCCCCTCCCCGGCTGGTATATTGTGGCCGAGGAGGGGTCTTCATGCGCAATGGCCGCACGGTCTTCGGTCTCGCCATCGTCCTCGCCCTCGCGGCGGCGGCCAGCCCGGCCGGGCTGCGCGGCCAGGGGCAGGCACCGACCTACCGCGTCATCCTTTACGTCGCCGAGGCGGGCGCTCCGCAGCAGGTCCGGATCGAGCGTCTCGACGAGATCTGGTCCGAGGCGGACGGAGCCCAGCGACTCCAGAGCCTGCTCGACAGCGGACCCGTCCGGCAGCTCGAGGAGGTCACGCTGGTGCCGGGCCAGGACACCCCGACGATCCGTTTCGGCGACGTGGTGTTTCGGGTGAAGGGCGTCCTCAAGCAGCCGCACATGGACAGCATGTTCCTGCGCCTCGAGGTGGACGGCGGCCGGGAGGCCCTGGTCAAGGAGATGATCGCGGGCTTCGACGAGACGATCGTGCTGGCCTATCCGTTGGCGGAAGGGGATCGGTCCGTGGTGGCGCTCCTCGTCCCGGTTCCCTGACGGGCGTTGAACATGGCCAGGCTCGGGCCGGCCCTGGCGGCGGGGGTCCTGACCGCGGTGGCCTGCGGGAGCGGCGATGAGGGATATCCCTCGCGCGACTGGAGCGGCCGCTACGCGACCCGGGTCGTGGAAGCGTCCACCGACTGCCAGGGCGCGACCGGCCCGCCGCCGATAAGCGGCCTCATCCTCTCGCTCGAGCACTACGACAACAATCGGGCCGCCGTACAGATGACGCCCGTCATCCGGCTGGCCGGCAGTTTCCAGGGCGACCATCTGGAGACCACCCACTTCATCCAGGAATCGGTGGCGTTGCCGGACACCCTCCTCGCCCGCGCCACCCCCGCCGACTCGGTCGAGACCATCACCTACTCGTTCGAGGCGGACTTCGAGAGGAACGGCTTCCAGGGCCGCTACGTGATCCGGGCCCCCGACCTGCGGGCGCTGGTCCTCGAGGGGACGGGGAAGCGTTGCCAGATCCGCTACACGCTCTCCGGGCAACGGATCCGGGAGGCGTCGGAGCAGCCGGCGACCGCGTCCGGCCCGCCAGCAGGCTCCCCCGGCTAACCGGAGACGACCCGCCGGATCCCGCCCAGCCATCCGGCGAGTCGCTCACCCAGGGGAGTGCTCGTGCCGGCCGGTGGCAGGACATCCCAGGCGACCCCGTTGCGGCTCGTGGAGGCGTGGATCATCCGGCCTCCCGGGGCCAGGATCCCGACGTGCGTCACGCGCGCGCCGGGGGGCTCGGCGAAGAAGGCGAGATCGCCCGGCCGGACGTCCCGCCAGCCGGGACCCGGGTCAACCGGCTCGCCGACCGTGGACTGCGGACCGGCGTCACGCGGCAGCCGGATCCCGTGGAGGCCGTAGATCCGCTGGACCAGCCCCGAGCAGTCGAACCCCTTCTCCGAGGTACCTCCCCAGAGATACGGCAGCCCGAGGAAATCGGCCGCGTGCTCGACCAGCGCTTCGCCGTCCCGGGGGAACCGCTCGGCCAGCCGGGCCACGGGGACGGCCGCCTGGCGGTCGAGCCAGCCGGTGGTGCCGTCCGGCAGGGTGGCGGCGAGCGGGTCCCCGTCCGGGTCGCCGATCCGGACCCGCCCGCCCTGGACGAGGTCGGCCGCCTGCGGCGAGCCCGGCTCGGGGCCCTGGCGGAGGACCTGGCCGCGCGCGACGACGATCCACACGGCGGGGTCTTCCCAAGGCGGGCCGTTCAGCGAGCGCGCGAAGGCCTCCGGGTCGTCCACGGCCGAGCGGACCACCGAGCCACCGTGGACCCAGCCGAGATAGCCGTCGGCCAGTCGAATCCGGAGCCAGGGATCACGCACGGCCAGGACGAGCGCCTCCTCGCCCAGGATCATCTGGGTGACGAGCTCGGCCGAGTGCCGCGGCTCGGCACGCACGTGGGCGAGGCTCCGGTGCGCGATCGCCCGGTGGGGCGCCGCGGCGGGGTCCGGGGGGAACGGTGCCGGCTCGCTCACGACGTCGCCGCGACCGATTCGGTCGCGCCGGCTCGCTCGACCAGCTGGAGCTCGTAGAGACGGGCGTAGAGCCCGCCCGCGGCGCGGAGCTCCGCGTGCGTACCCTGCTCCCGCACCTGGCCGTGATGGAGGACGACGATCCGGTCGGCGGTACGGACCGTCGACAGCCGGTGGGCGATCACGAGCGACGTCCGGTCGGCCAGGAGCGTCCGGACGGCCTCCTCGATCAGGGCCTCGCTCTCGCTGTCGACGCTCGAGGTGGCTTCGTCGAGGACCAGGACGGGGGGGTCGTACGCCAGCGCGCGGGCCAGGGAGAGGAGCTGCTTCTGGCCCGTCGAGAGGGTCCGGCCGCGCTCGCCGACCCGGGCGCCGACCCCGCCCGGCAGCGCGGCCACGAAACCCCCGGCCCCGACCGCCACGATCGCCGCGTCGAGGCGGTCGCGGCCGATCGCCGCCTCGTCCAGGTCCACGTTCTCGGCCACCGTGCGCGAGAAGAGGAAGGGATCCTGGAGTACCAGGCCGACCCTCTTCCGGAGCTCCTCGGGCGGGTAGTCCCGCAGGTCCACGCCGTCGAGCAGGATCCGGCCCCGCGTCACCTCGTAGAAGCGCGCGAGAAGGCTCGCGCAGGTCGTCTTGCCGGAGCCGGTGGAGCCGACCAGCGCGACCCGGCTCCCGGGCTCGATCCGGAAGGTCACTCCCTTCAGGATCCACGGCTCGGCCGCATAGCGGAACCACACGTCCTCGAACCGGACCTCGCCGGCCGGCTCCGGCAGCCGGTCCGCCGGCCGGACCGAGGCCCGGGGCTCCGGCAAGGGCTCGTCCAGCAGGTCGACCAGCCGCTCCCCCGACGCCATCGCCGCCTGGAGGAGATTGTACTTCTCGGCCAGGTCACGGATCGGCGCGAAGAACTTCTCCCCGTACTGGATGAACGCGACCAGTGCGCCGAAGGTGAGGGCGCCCTGCAGGATCTCGCCGCCGCCGTACCAGATCACGAGCGCGATCGACAGCGCGCCCAGGACCTCGACGATCGGGTAGAACAGGGCGTAGTACAGGATCGAGCGGACCTGGGCGTCGCGGTGCCCACGGTTGAGGGCGCCGAACTCGCGTGCGCTCCGCCCCTCCTGCCGGAAGAGCTGCACCACGTCCAGGCCGGTCACGTGCTCCTGGAGGTATGCGTTCATCCGCGCCACCCACATCCGGATCTCCCGGTACACGGAACGCATCCGAATGCGGAAGAAGAGCGAGACGACGAGGATGACGGGGACGACGGCGAGCGTGACGAGCGCCAGCCGCGGGTCGACGAGGAACATCGTCACCGCGACCGCGACCAGCATGAAGAGATCGCTCAGGACCGCGATCACGCCCGAAGAGAAGAGGTCGTTCAGGACCTCCACGTCGCTGGTCACCCGGGTCACGAGCCGGCCCATCGCCTGACGGTCGAAGAACGGGACCGGCAGCCGCTGGAGGTGGTCGAAGAGCCGCTCCCGCAGATCGTGCATGGCGCGCTGTCCGATCCACGCGGTGAGCCAGGTCTGGAGGAGCCCCAGCGCGAGGTCGAGAACGAGGAGCCCGAAGTAGAGCGCCGCCACGCCGAGGAGCCCGCGGGCGTCGCCGACCGCGATGTGGCGATCGATCGCGACCTTGATCAGGTATGGCTGGAGGGCCTGGATCCCCGCCAGGACGAGGAGCAGGAGGAGCGCCACCGACATCGCCTTCCGGTACGGGACCAGGAAGGCGAGCATCCGTCGGGCCAGGCGCCGGTCGAAGGGGGCGTAGCGGATCTCGTCGGCGTGGTTCACGTCCCGGGAAGGTGCCGGGGGCGCGGGGGTGCGGTCAACCCGCCGCCGGGCGGTTGGAGCGAAGGGCGGCGCCGGCTACCTTTCCGGTCGAGGGAAACCGCCCGCCGGCAAGGGGTACCACCGGCGGGCCGCGGGTGCGGAACGGAGGAGGACATGCGAGGACGTACGTTGCTCACGGTGGCGATGGCGACGCTGGCATTTCTGGGATGCCAGCGGGGCGGCGGGGCTGCTCGCAATCGGCAGCTTTTCGCCCGTGATTTCCTGAACGCGCTCCGCGAAGTCCGGAGAAAAACCGGGTTCGGCTTCGGCGTACACGTCGCCCAGGATCGCTCCGGC
>DATEDS010000253.1:0-24664 GCA_035281565.1 Gemmatimonadota bacterium | reverse complement strand
CAGCCGCGGCGACCTCGGCGTCCACCGCCTCGCGGACCGCCTGCAGCTCCTCCTCCGTCGCCCATCCTTCTTCGACGAGCCGTGCCGGGAACGTGGTCACGGGATCACGCGCCGCTTCCTCGTCCCGCTCCCGCTCGGGCCGATACATCTTCTCGTCGTCGGACAGGCTGTGAGAATACGGCCGGATCACGTGCGCGTGGACCAGGGCGGGGCCCTTTCCGGACCGGCACCAGGCGACGGCGCCGGCAAGGACCTCGAACGAGGCGACCGGATCGCAGCCGTCCACCTCGGCCAGATGGAGATCGGGGAAACCCCGGACCAGTTTCGAGATCGAGCCACCCGCGGTCTGCACTTCGACCGGAACGCTGATCGCGTAGCGGTTGTCCTGAATCAGGTACAGAACCGGGAGCTTGAGGTTGCAGGCCGTGTTCAGCGATTCCCAGAATTCCCCCTCGCTGGTCGTGCCGTCACCCGCGGTGACCAGCGTCACCTCGTTGTCGCGGTAACCTCCCGGCGCGTTCCGGAGCCGGTCGGCGAGCTCGGGAATGCGGGCCATTCTCCACGCCGCCTCGGCACACCCGACGGCGTTCAAGAACTGCGTGCCGGTGGGGCTCGAGGTGGTGACGATGTTGAGTTCCCTGGACCCCCAGTGGGACGGCATCTGACGGCCGCCGGACTGTGGATCGGCCGCGGCCCCGACCGCCTGAAGGAGCATCGCGTCCACCGACATTCCGAGGGCCAGGCACAGCGCGCGGTCCCGGTAGTAGAGATAGAACCAGTCGTATCCGGGGCGCAGCAACCGTGCAGCCGCCACCTGGACCGCCTCGTGGCCGGCCCCGGAGATCTGGAAGAAGATCCGGTTCTGTCGCTTGAGCTGGATCTCGCGGTCGTCGATTCGGCGGGCCGCGAACATGTGACGGTACATGTCGATACGGGCGGCGGCGTCGAGCTGGGCGCTGCGCTGCGGGGCGCGTACCGCGGATCCGGAGACGGGCTCCATCGTCGACGGATTCTAGCGTGGCGCGGGCCGCGCGAGCAAACCAGGTGGGACCCCCGCCTCCGACCGGTTATATTTGCCGTCGATCTTTCCTAAACCTCATCGAAGGATCCCATGGCGGTCGACGGAAAAACGCGCGAGGACGCCTGGCGTCTCGTCAAGGAGCACACCGAGAGCCCCAGCCTGCGAGCGCACATGCTGGCCGTGGAAGCGGCCATGCGAGGCTATGCCGAACAGTTCGGGGAGGACGTCGAGACCTGGGGCATGGTTGGGCTGCTCCACGACTTCGACTACGAAAAGCACCAGGGGCCCAACGGTCACCCGTTCGTCGGGGTCCAGATACTGGACAAGCAGGGGTACCCACGTGAATTCCGGCGCGCCATCCTCTCCCACGCCGACTATACGGGCGTTCCGCGCGAGTCGCGGATGGAGAAGGCGCTGTACGCGGTGGATGAGCTCTGTGGCTTCCTGGTGGCCTGCGCGATGGTGCGGCCGAGCCGTTCGTTCAGCGATCTGTCGGTTCCGTCGGTCAAGAAGAAGCTCAAGGACAAGAGCTTCTGCGCGCCGGTGGATCGGGGGGAGCTCGAGCGCGGGGCGAAGGACCTCGGCATCCCGTTCGACAAGCACATCCAGAACGTGATCCGTTTCCTCCAACCGGTGGAGAAGCATCTCGGATTGGGCGAGCCAAAGCCCGCCAAGGCGAAGAAGGGCTAGCGGGTCGCCGTCGCGCCGGCGGCTTCGACCCGGACGACCGCCTGTCTCGAAACGTAGACCGAGATCAGGTTGCCGGTCCGGAGGAGGGGCTTGAGAAAGAATCCCGGGCGCGTGCCGACCGGGCCGTCCAGCACGCCCTCCATCGTCTCTCCCCAGACAAACTGGATCTGCACGACTGGGCCGTCCGGTCGAGGCGGGTCTTCGGGATCGGCCTTGCGGTGGCTGCGCATGAGGCCGAGCTCGCGCACGAAGAAGATCGCGTGGACCTCGTACATGTCGAGGTCGTGGATCTCGACCATGCTGCCGCCCCGGTCGACCTCCCTCAGCCGGAGACTCGCCCCGCCCAGGTGGAAGTTGCTCGCCAGGCCCGCGAATCGCCGGCCATCCCCCATGACCACCACGGCGGGATGTCCCTTGTGGGCGGAGGGCGCGAACATGCGCCGCCCGGATTGCAAGGACCGCGCCAGCCGCTGACCCCTTACGGCGTCGGCGTCAGAAAGCCTACAAACGGCCGCCTCGGGACACGGTATTCTTGGAATTGAATCCCGCGCGCGGGGTCCGGGTTGACCGGAGGCACCGCACTCGGGACGCGCAGCGACCCACCTTGCATGGAGGTAGCGATGAGGATCGGCCGGTTCACATGGATTCCGCTCGTGGCGGCGCTCTCCGTCGCGGCGGCCTGCTCGAGCACCCAGGAGAGAGAAACGGCGGACGACGAGGGGGGCATCGTCGAGGAGACCGGTGAGGCCGCCGAAGCGGTTGGGGAAGGAGTTCAGGATGTCGCCGATCAAGCGGAGGACGCGTTGGACGACGAGGTGACGGTCACCCTCTCGCCTGTCGCCGGCAGCACCGTGAGCGGCGACGCCGATCTCCGTTCCAGCGGAGCCTCGACCCGTGTCGAGGTCGAGCTGAACGGCCTCACCGCCGGGGACACCTACACACCGGAGATCCACAACGGCTCCTGTGTCGAAGGCGGAGGTCCTGTCGTGGCGCTCGAACCGATTGTGGCTTCGGGGATGGAGGCGGGCAGCACGTCCACCATCGATCCGTCCGTCCTGACCCCTGGCGATCACGGGCATCACATCGCGGTCAGCGATGAAACGGGCACGATGGTGGCCTGCGGCGAGCTCTCGATCGGCGAGGCCCAGGACATCCAGTAGGAAATCCGGGCCAGAAAGAACCGGTCTCGGATGGGAGGGGCGCTCCGGCGCCTCTCCCTTTTTTCTGTGCTCAGGCCTTCAGCGAGGGATCCGTGAAGGTCTCCAGCTTGTCCTTGAGGACGCCCATGAAGTGGTCGGCGGTCGCCCCGTCCACCACCCGGTGATCGTAGGAGATCGAGAAGTAGGCGCAGGTGCGAACGCCGATCGCGTCGCCCGGGCCGACCACCTTGACGCGCTTCTCGATCGCCCCCACCCCCAGGATCGCCACCTGGGGCTGATTGATGATCGGGGTCCCGGCGAGCGAGCCGAACACGCCCGGATTGGTGATCGTGATCGTCCCTCCGTGGACCTCCTCGGGGCTCAGCTTCTTGGTGCGGGCTCGCTCGGCCAGGTCGTTCGTTGCGCGCGCGAGTCCTACCAGCGAGAGCCCGTCAGCCTGACGGATGACCGGAACGATCAGACCGAAGCCCCGCTCCTGCGGGATCGCGACAGCGATCCCGACGTTGATGTCACGCTTGAAGACGATCTTGTCGTCCCACACCGAAGCGTTCAGGATCGGCCATTCCTTCACCCCCGCCACGAGCGCGCTGATGATGAACGGCATGTAGGTCAGCTTGACTCCCGAATCCTCCTGGAAACGCACCTTGTTGCGCTCTCTCAGCTCGGCGACCCGACTCATGTCGACCTCGAAGAACGAGGTGACGTGGGCGGAGGTTCGCCGTGAAGTCGTCATGTGCTCGGCGATCCGCTGACGCATGACCGACATAGGGACGATCTCGACCGGGTCTCCTTCCGCGAAGGGGGGTGCACCACCCGGTGGCGGCTCCGATCCCGGCGGCGCCGGTCTGGCCGGCGGCGGGGTCGGCCTGGCCGTGATCCCCGGCCCGGGCTGAGCGGGGGCCGCAGCCACAGGAGTCGTCTCCCGCCCCCCGGCCGGGGCGGCGGAGGGGGCCCGGTCGAGTTCGCCCACGTGCGCCAGGATGTCCCGCTTGGTGACGCGGCCGGACAGACCGGTTCCGACCACGCTCTCCAGGTCGATCCCGTGCTCGGCGGCGATGTTCCGGACTAGCGGAGAGGATCGCTGGCGACGGAGCTCGGCCTTGCTCGGGATCCGGCCGGCTCCGTCCCCGGGGGAGTCACCGCCGGAATCCGCACCGACCTCCGCCGCGGGAGGCGCGGCATCGAGCCGCGGCTCGGGGGCCGCCGGCTCCCCGCGCGTCACGGTCGCCCCGTCGGCCTGTGCCTTCGGAGTCGGTGGGGCCTCCGCTTTCGCGAGCGGGGCCGGCGGTGTCACGGGCGGGGCGGCCGGTTCCCCTCCCTCCCCCCGGCGCGGCTCGTCCGCTTCCCGGTCGACGACCTCGCCCTCCACCAGGATCCGGCCGACGACCGTGCCTACCGCCACCGTCTCCCCTTCCCGCACCAGGATCTCCCCCAGGGTCCCGGCGGCCGGGGAGGGGATCTCGGCGTCGACCTTGTCGGTGGAGATCTCGAACAGGTTCTCGTCCCGCTCGACCCGGTCACCCTCCTTCTTGAGCCAGACCGTCAGGGTCCCCTCGGCGATCGACTCCCCCATCTGGGGCATGATGACATCTATGGGCATGTCTTCTCCTTCGGCGCCTCTTGGAACCTCCAGCTTCCCTGCACGCCGGCCTGCACTCAAGGGTAGCGAGTCGCCGGGTTATTGGCGAGCCGGAATGTTCATGGTACGATGCAGCGAGGCCGGGCGAAGGAGGGCCATGAGGATCGTCACGTTCCTGCTTGCTGTGATGACCGTCCTCGCGGTCGGATGCAGGTCGAGCGAGGAGACCGGAGACCCGACTTCCGGATCACCGGCGGATCCTTCGCTCAGCCCACCTGCTGCCACACCAGGTAGATGAGCAACGCCGCGATCGCCACCGGACACAGGAACCGGATCAGGAAGGACCACGTCCCCTCCAGCGAAAACTCTCCGTCGTTCGAACGGACCTCCTCGCCGGCGGCCCTCGCCCCCCACACCCAGCCCGCGAAGATGCTGATGAACAAGGCGCCGACCACGAGGGCATACTGTCCGAACAGCGCGAACATGAAGCTGAGGAAATCCATCCCCACGCCCGGGAGCGAGGTCAGCCACCCAACGGCCCCGCCCGCCAGCGCGCTGGGGATCCCGATCAGGAAGGCCAGCGCCCCGAAGGTCCAGGCAGCCTTCCTGCGCGCCCAGCTCCGCTCGTCCACGATCCAGGCCACGATGACCTCGAGGAGCGAGATGCTGGAGGTGACCGCGGCGATCCCGAGGAGGATGAAGAACGCCGCCCCGAAGAGAATCCCGCCCCAGGGAGCGGGCGGGATCGTCCCGAGGAGGGAGGCCAGCACGACGAAGACCATGCCCGGGCCGCCCGCGCCCGGGTCCATCCCGGCATGGAACAGGGTCGGGAAGATGAGGAGTCCGGCCAGGAAGGCGACCGACGTGTCGAACCCCGTGACGTAGAGGGCCGACGTCTCGAGGTCGTCCTTCTTCGAGACATAGGAACCGTAGGTGATCATTGCCCCCATCCCGAGCGACAGCGAGAAGAAGGCCTGCCCGATGGCGGCCAGGATCGTCCCTCCCGTGACCTCGCTGAAGTCGGGCCGCAGATAGAACTCGAGTCCCGCGCCCGCCCCCGACAGCGTCACCGCCCGGATGACGAGCAGGACCAGGAGTCCCGCCAGGGCCGGCATGAGGATCTTTGTCCAGCGCTCGATCCCGCCCCGGACTCCTCCCACCACGATGAGGACCGTGAGCGCCATGAACGCGAGATGCCAGCCGATGGCGGCGAGGGGGCTCCCCGCCACGCCGGCGAAAACCGCGGCCGTGTCGGTCTCTGGTCTGATGGCTCCGGTGGCGACCTTGACGACGTAGGCCATCGTCCAGCCGCCCACGACCGAGTAAAAGGAAAGGATCATGAGGCCGGTGAGCACCCCCAGCCCACCGACCGCGACCCACGCCGAGCCCGGCCTCAAGGCCCGGAACGCCCCCACCGGATTGCGCTGGGTGCGGCGCCCGATCGCGAGCTCTGCCAGCATCACGGGCGCCCCGACCAGAACGACCGCGAGGACGTAAACGACGAGGAAGGCTCCGCCTCCGTTGGCGGCGGCCACGGTCGGAAAGCCCCAGATGTTGCCGAGTCCGACCGCGCTACCGGCAGCGGCCAGGATGAACGCGAGCTTCGATCCCCAGGTGTCGCGTGGTGCGCCGGTCGTCGGTTCCATCTCCGAGGCGTCTCCTTCGGCGGGTCGTCGTTCTCACGGACAGGCAGCCGGAGAGTGATGTTGGACCGACATTATATAGGCACCTCGCGCGGGCCTTCACAAGCTCCGAACACAAGAACCTGAACCTGCGGGTCAGTAGGCGAGGAGCCTCCTGGCCGCCTGAAGGACGTCGTCCTTGCCGGGCAGGTATGCCTCCTCGAGGGGCGGGCTGTAGGGGACCGGGGTGTCGGGGGCCGTCACCCGGACGATCGGTGCCTCCAGGTACTCGAACGCCTTCTCGGCGATCGTGGCCGCGATCTCGCCGCCGAAGCCGCCCGTCCGCGGGGCTTCGTGCAGGACCAGGGCCTTCCCCGTCCGGGCGACCGAGCCCAGGATCGCCTCCTCGTCCAGCGGCACGAGCGTCCGGAGATCCACGACCTCCACCTCGACCCCCTCGCCGGCGAGCGTTTCGGCCGCTTCCAGCGCTACATGAACCATTGCCGCGTAAGTTATGACCGTCAAGTCAGTTCCATTCCTGACAAGCTTCGCCTTGCCGAGCGGCACGACGAACTCCTCGGCGGGCAGCTCCTCCTTGATGCGCCGGTACAGGAACTTGTGCTCCTGGAAGATGACGGGGTCGTCGTCGCGGATGGCCGCCTTGATCAGCCCCTTGGCGTCGTAGGGGGTGGCCGGGCACACCACCTTCAGGCCGGCCGTATGGACGAAGTACGACTCTGCCTGGAGCGAGTGGAAGGGGCCTCCATGGACGCCCCCGCCCGCCGGGCCCCGGACCACGATCGGCACGCCGACCCCCCATCGATAGCGGTTCTTGGCGGCCACGTTGGTCAGCTGATCGAACGCGCACGAGATGAAGTCGATGAACTGCATTTCGGCCACCGGTCTCAAGCCCATCAGTGCCGTGCCCACGGCGGCGCCCACGATCGCGGCCTCGCTGATCGGCGTGTCGATGACGCGCTCCTCGCCGAACCGGTCGAGCAGACCATCGGTCACCTTGAATGCGCCGCCGTAGACGCCCACGTCCTCGCCCAGGACGAACACCCGCTCGTCGGCCTCCATCTCCTCCCAGAGCCCCTGGCGGATCGCCTCGAGGTAGGTGGTCTCGCCACCACGACCGGGCCCGCTCACCGCTGCTGCCCCCACTGACGGCGGACCTGGATCCGCGCCGAGCCGTCGATCCCGGTCGACAGGAGGCGGATCTCGTAGGGGGGATGCTGCAGACGCCCGCCCGGGCCCGTACGCAGCTCCTCCTGTCGTCTTCCGCCGCCGCTCTGGACCAGCACGGTCGCTCGTTCGACCCCGGTCGCCACGAGCGTCAGCTCGAGCTGGCCGCCGTCGACGAGGGCCCGCTCGCCGAGCTCGAGATCGAGCTCGGTCTTCCACACCTCCTCGCCGGGAACATTGGCGATCCCCTCCCGGCTGACCGTGGCGCTGCAACCGGCCGTGACCAGCGCGGCCAGGAGGATCCAGGCCCGGTTCATCCGACGATCTCCGCTTCGAAGTCGTGGAAGTTCGGGTGCGCCGCCGTCCAGCGCGGAGTCGCCCAGACGCCGCCGAGGACCGTTTCGGGGTCCGGCATCGGTGCGGCCTCGGCCTCGGCCACCGCCTCGTCCAGCCTCTCCCTGATCCGGGCGTCGATCCGCTCGAGCTGCCCTTCGGTCACGACGGCTTCGCGGATCAGGAAACGGCTGTACCGGTCGACCGGATCCCTGGCCTCCCACGCCTCGAGCTCCTCGCGCGGCACGTAGCGCTGGTCGTCGTGCTCGGCGTGCCCCTTCCGGCGGTAGGTCTTCACCTCGATCAACGTGGGGCCGTCCCCGCGTCGGGCCCGGTCGACCGCGCGGCGCGCGGCCGCGTACGACTGGAGGACGTCGTTCCCGTCGACCTGCTCGCCCGCGCACCCGTATCCGGCCGCCCGGTCCACCATGTCGCGGTTTCCCATCTGCAGCGCCGTCGGCGTCGAGTACGCGTAGCAGTTGTCCTCGGCCACCAGAACGACCGGCAACCGGCGGGCGCAGATGAAGTTCCAGCCTTCGTGCGACGCGCCGGTCGAGAAGCCCCCATCGCCGATGTATGCCAGGCATACCCGGTCCTCGCCCTTCATCCGCGAGGCGAGTGCGACCCCGGCCATGACCGGAATCATGTCGCCGAGCATCGAGACCGGACCGATGAACCCCCTCTCCAGGTCTCCGAAGTGGATGTTGAGGTCCCGTCCCCCGGAGGGGCCGGTGGCCTTGGCCATGTACTGCTTCAGGATGTCGACCGGATCGGCGCCCTTGACGAGGATCGAGCCCAGGTTCCGGATGAGGGGGCTGACCAAGTCGCGCTTCTCAAGCGCGTACGCGGTCCCCACCGACTCCGCCTCCTGGCCCAGCGACCGATAGACGCCACCCACGACCTTGCCCTGCCGGTAGAGGTTCACCAGCCTCTCCTCGAGACGGCGATTGAGAAGCATGAACCAGTACAGGTCGAGATGCTGCGCCCGCTCGAGCTCGAGATCCTCCGGAACGACGATCTCCGGGACGTCGAGGGCGGTGGTCGGGGCGGTGTTGTTCACGGGCGGGACAAGGTAGGCGGGCCCGCGGCCGGCGGCGAGGGCGGTCTCAGCGCGCGGCCAGGGCCTCGAAGCGTCGGTCGGCGCGGCGTCGCTCGGTCGCGTCGAGGATGGCCTTCCGGACGCGGATCGACTGCGGGGTGACTTCCACCAGCTCGTCGGCGGCGATCCATTCGAGAGCCTGATCGAGGGATTGCTCGCGGGGGGCCTTGAGGCCCGCGTCCACATCGCGCGTCGAGGAGCGGTGGTTGGTGACGTGCTTGCGCTTGGTGGGGTTGCACGGCAGGTCCCCCGGTCGCGCGCTCTCGCCGATGATCATCCCTGCGTAGACCCTGTCCATCGGCTTCACGAACAGCGTCCCTCGCGGCTGGAGGTTCTCCAGCGCGAACGAGGTCGCGGCCCCCGCGTCCAGCGAGACCATGGCGCCGCGGTCGCGGTGCTCGACGTCTCCCCGCCACGGCGCGAAGGCCCGGAAGCGGCTGGTCAGGATCCCCAGCCCCCTCGTGTCGGTAAGGAACTCGGAACGATAGCCGATGAGACCGCGGGTGGGGATCGTGAACGACAGGCGGACGAGACCCGTGCCGCCGTTGTGGACGCCGACGAGCTCGGCGCGGCGGCGGGCAAGTTTCTCGTAGACCGACCCCTGGTGCGCGTCGGGGATCTCGACGACCAGGTCCTCGATCGGCTCCAGCAGGGTGCCGTCCTGGGCCTCGCGGGTGATCACTTCGGGCCGCGACACGCAGAGCTCGATCCCCTCCCGCCGCATCTCCTCGATCAGGATCGCCAGGTGGAGCTCGCCGCGGCCGGAAACCTTGAGCCCGTCCGCGCGCCCGACGTCCTCGATCCTGAGGGCCACGTTGACGCGCGCCTCCCGCTCGAGCCGGTCCCGGATCTGGCGCAATGTGACCGCCTTTCCCTCGCTTCCGGCCAGCGGACCCGAGTTCACGAGGAAGAGCATCGAGACGGTCGGCTCCTCGATCTCCAGCGGCGGCAGGGCCGGCGACTCCAGATCGGGATGGCCCAGCGTATCGCCGACGCCCAGCTCTTCGAAGCCCGCGACCCAGACGATGTCGCCGGCGGAGACCGCCTCCACCTCCTCGCGCTCGACGCCGCGCGTCACCCACAGCCGGGACGACCGGCCGGGCTCCCGGCCGGTGACCCGGAAGGAGGATCGTTCCGGACCCTCCCACTCCGATCTAGTCCGGACCAGCGGATCCCCCACCCGGTGGCTTCCCGCCAGCACACGGCCACACCCGATCCGGCCCAGATAGTCGCTCCAGGCGAGCGTCGAGACCTGCATGCGGAAGGGGGCGTCGAGCGTCACCGACGGTGGCGGCACTCGCCCGATGATGGTCTCGAACAAGGGACCCATGCCGCGCCGCGCGTCCTTCCGAAGTTCATCCACGAACCAGCCATCCAGTCCCGACCCGTAGAGGACCGGGAAGTCCGCCTGCTCGTCGCTCGCGCCGAGCTCCAGGAAGAGGTCGAACGTGTCGTGCAGCGCCTCGTCCGGACGCGCGCTGGGGCGGTCCACCTTGTTGAGGACAACGATCGGACGGAGGCCGAGTTTGAGCGCCCGCATCAGCACGTACCGCGTCTGGGGCATGGGCCCCTCGTTCGCGTCCACCAAGAGCAGGGCGCCGTCGACCATGGACAGGACCCGCTCGACCTCGCCCGAGAAGTCGGCGTGCCCGGGCGTGTCCACGATGTTGATGCGGAAGCCTTCCCACTCGACGGTGCAGTGCTTGGATCGGATCGTGATTCCCCGCTCCCGTTCGAGGTCGAGCGAGTCCATGACCCTCTCGGCCACGTCCTCGTTGTCCCGAAAGACGTGCGCCGCCCGGAAGATCGAGTCGATCAGCGTGGTCTTGCCGTGATCGATGTGGGCGATGATCGCCAGGTTGCGGATGCGATCGGGAGTCGTCATCTCGAGCTCGTGTGCGTCGATTGGAAGGGGATGATCAGCTCTCAAAGGGACGGGGGCCGCGTCAACGTCGGTAAAATGTACCTCGGCCGACCGGGATCCGTCCATGTCCACTTCGAGCCTGCCGAACCGTGTTGCCGGACCTCAGGATGAAGCCTGGGTAAAACTGTATCCGAATCGGTTTATGGCCGTCTCGAAGCGGGTCTCGACATCTTCAATCTCTCTCGCATACTCGATCGTACCGACCTTGCTCCCATGGAGCCGCGCAACAACTCGATTCCAATATCGTCGTCCCATCCCCGAGCTTGGTATTCTCAGACGGTCCCACAGCGCAAAGTACTTGTCATTCACGTTCCCCCTGATGCCCGTGACATCGAATCTGTTTTCCACGTTCAGCAGCTTGGCAATCATGTCCGCGTGCTCGTCCGGCTTTGCCACAAGATCCTCGTATTTCATGAATAGAGGCCTTTCGAGGAACGGCAGATCCTCTTGAAGCAGCTCATAGCAGATGACCCAGTGCTCGATGAGAGAGGTAATCGAGGTATGTGACCATTTCATGGTAGACAACGTCGTGGGGATGGGGTGCCGTATGATGAAGATGAAAGAAGAGGACGGGAAAAGGGCTTGCAGGAATCGTGAGCGAGTCAGATTGGGAGGGGATTTCTCGACCAGGAACCGCTTCTCCATCTCCCAGTACGGTGACCAGGCAGCCAGGAGTCGTCGTCTGTTTTCATCTGTCACAAGCGGAGAATCTTCGAGCATTCGGGCCTGCGCGCGGAAGCCGAACCTGCCCGCCCCACCAAGCTCGCGAGCCGCCGGATAAACGCTTTGCAGATGCTGACCTTCCTCCTCTGGAACGCCGGTATTGCTCAGACAACTGATCTCCGCGTGAGTGCCAAGCACTCGATAGAGGGCCGAGGTGCCGCTGCGATGGACGCCGCCGACGAAGACCAGCCGATGGGGTTCTCTCTCCACCATGGGTCCTACTTCGGCATCGAGGCAGCACGCAGGCTACCGGGTCCCATCATCCCGGGGAGTCTCCTCCCGCGTCACCTGGAGGAGCGCGGAGTCCACGCCGGGAAATCCCACCACCCGGACCGCGAACGGCTCGAGCCGGACGGCCTTCGAGAGACGCGCGTTACGGACCGCTTCGATCGTCTCCTCGACCGCCTGCCCCTCCGAGCCCGCCAGCCGCAAGGTCAGGTTGGCGATCCGGTTGCCGTAGTCCAGCGCCTGAAGCGTCACCTCGAGCGCCCCACCGGCCACCCGGGCGCTTTCCCCGACCCTCAGGCGGACCTCCTCGAGCGGGGTCTCACCGGGGCTCGGCTCTCGATCGGATTGACGGAGCGGGCAGCCGGCTGCGCCTGCGACGAGCGCCACCACCATGACGATGAGGACCCGGAACAGGGGGCCTCGCGGCAAGGTCGTCCGTCTCCGAACCCCGACCCGCTTCATGACGCGCGCTGCCCGCCCCGCCTGGCCGCCACGATGCGCTTGTGGACCTCGTAGTTCTCGCGCCAGGGCTGGCGCTCGAAGTAGGAGCGTGTCAGCTCCTTCACCCTCGGCGAGAGGAGGATGAGCGCCAGGAGATTGGGCAGGATCACGATCCCCAGGAAGATGTCGCCGAGCGCCCAGATCGAGGCGAGCGGAACGACCGCCCCGATGAAATGCATGACCACGTAGACCATCTTGTAGGGCTTGACGGCCCGCTTCCCCATCAGGTAGTAGGCGCAGCGGTCGCCGTAGTACGACCACGAGATCGCGGTCGACACCGCGAACAGGAGCACGCTGATGAGGACTACCAGGTTTCCCCACGTGCCTGGGAGGCCGTGCTGGAAGCCGAGCGCGGTCAAAGGCGCCCCGCTCTCGACCGCCGGTCCCCACAGCGCCCTGATCGACTCTCCGGTGGCCGACGAGGCGACGCCGCGCAGTGGATCGATCGTCCCCGTGAACGGTTGCGTGAGCCCGCGGTCCAGATACAGCTCCTCGAGCGCCACCTCGTGCCAGGCGATTCGCGGATCCCCCGGCGAGGAGGCGACCGGTCGGCCGGCCTCGAACCGGATGTCGGCCGCCGGAACGGCTTCCAGGCGTCTGAACCCGCCCGCCTCGGTCGCGGTCACGTAGGAGACGTCCCCACCGGTCAAAGCAATCTGGGTCGTGATCGTGTCGTTCCAGACCCCGGTAGTGATGATGACCAGGGCGGTCATGGTGCAGATCACGATCGTGTCGATGAAGGGCTCGAGGAGCGCCACCACTCCCTCCGACACCGGCTCGTCCGTCTTCGCGGCGGCGTGGGCGATGGGCGCCGATCCCTGACCCGCCTCGTTGGAGAAGAGGCCACGCCGGACCCCCCACATCATCGTCACCAGGAAGACGCCGATGCCGCCGCCGGCGATCCCCGCCGATGGCCGGAAGGCCTCGGTGAAGACGAGACCGATCGACGGCAGGACGTTGTCGTAGTTCACGGCCAGGATGAACAACGCGCCGGTCACGTAGATCGCGGCCATCGCGGGCGCCAGCACCCCGGTCACCCTGCCGATCCGCGTGATCCCGCCGACCACGACCAGGAACACGATGGTCGCGGTGACCAGCCCGGTGATCCAGACCGGCACCCCGAACGTCGCCTCCATCGAGTCGGCCACCGTGTTGGCCTGAATCGCATTCCCCGTCATGAACGCGGTCGTCCCCAGCATGATGGCGAAGAACACGGCCAGCGGCTTCCATCTCGAGCCCAGCCCTCTTTCGATGTAGTACATCGGCCCGCCAGCCACCGTCCCTTCCCACCGGTCCGCGTCGTAGTCGGGGCCGGTGACCGACCGGTAGTGCTGGGCCAGCGTGACCTCGGTGTACTTGGTGGCCATGCCGAGGAAGGCGGTGACCCACATCCAGAAGAGCGCGCCGGGGCCTCCGAAGTGGATCGCGATCGCGACCCCGGCGATGTTGCCGATCCCGACCGTCGCGCTGAGCGCCGTGGTCAAGGCCTGGAAGTGGGAGACGTCGCCCGGCTCGTTCGGGTCGTCGTACTTGCCGCTCGTCACGGCGAAGCCGTGCGGGAGCCGTCGCAGCTGGATGAAGCCGAGATAGAAGGTCAGGTAGAGGCCGGTTCCGATGAGAGCGATGACGACGAACGGAAGGATCTCGCCCTGGATCGTGAAGCCGCTCTGCCAGACGATCCCGTCCAGGAACTCGACGACTCTCTCGAAGGTCTCCATTCCTTCTCCCTAGTGGAGTTCGGCGAGCATGCAGCGGGCACTCCCGCCACCGTGAGTCTCGATCGTGGTCAGATCGACATACAACGGTTCCGCGTGGCGCGACAGCGCGGCCAGCTGGTCGGGCCGGAACGCTCGACGCGCTCGCTCGGACATCACGATGAACCTCTCCCCTTTCGAGTTCTCGAGGCCGAGGACGTTGCCGCAGAAATCGTGCATCTGGTCCACCGTGATCTGGACGACCTCGTGGTCCGTCCTCGCCAGCGACTCCTCGATACGGGCGCGATCTTCCGGCGAACGGATCGCCTCGCCGCACACGACCGCCCACCCGTCTCCGAGCCCCATCACCACGTTCGTATGGTAGACCTCGCGGCCATCGCGTCCGGCGGCGCGAAAGAGATGCGGTGCGTAGCCGAACCGGTCCGCCCATTCCGAAACGAGCCGCGGATCGGTCCGCGAGGACACACTTGCATAAACGATCCGCGCCGGTTCGTCAATGACGAGGCTTCCCGTGCCCTCGAGAAACGCCCCTCCCGTCTCGGATCCGGTCAGGTCGACGATGGTCGGGTAGCGCTCGCCGAGCCATTTCACGAGCGTCGGCCATCGTTCGCCGCGCCGATTGTGCGCTCGCATCGGATACAGGACGAGCGTCCCATCCGGCGATGTGGTGAACCAGTTGTTGGGAAAAACGGCGTCGGGGGTGGAAGCGTTGATTGGAACGTGAACATGGACCTCGACGCCGTTCGCCAGAAGGGCGTCCCGGAGCCCCTGGAACTCGGCCCGGGCGGCCGTCTCCACCCGTGCCGGGTCCGGCTCGACGCGAGCCCCCTGAAAGGCGTTGTCTTCGATGGTCTCGGGGTTCGACCGGAAGCCGAGCGGGTCCACCATGAGGACACGGCGTGCGGCCATCCCGGTCTCGGACTGCCGGCTCAGGCCGGGGAGACGACGGTGGCCCGCCGGATCGTGTCCAGGCGCGGGAACTCTCGCGCCAGGTAGCCCTCGCCCTCGCGTTGGATCCGCCCCTGGTCGGGGCCGGCTCCGCGCGGCGCCCCCTCTCCATACCCGGCGTACAGCTCGTCCACCCGCTCCATCCCCTCGACGACCTGGGCGATCGGAGCGAATCCCATCCCGTCGAGGCCGGCGTTGTCACCGAGGTTGATGAATAGCTGCGTCGTCCGGGTTCCGGGCCCCGCCATGGCGAAGGTGACCCGGCCGCGGCGGTTGGATTCGACGACCGGGTCGTCGGGAATCGTCCGCTGGCGCCAGGCCGCGCTGGTGACCGGGTCGCCGCTGATCCCGAATTGGGCGACAAACCCGTCCAGAACCCTGAAGAAACGACACCCTTCGAAGAAGCTGCCGGCGACAAGCTCGTGGAAGCGGTCGACACCGTAGGGCGCCCACGAGCGGCGGGCCTCGACGACGAATTCCCCCCGTGAGGTCTCGAAGCGGACGCGGAAGCTTCCCGGGACACCGTCGCCGGCGGATATCAGGGGCGGGTTCACGTCCCCAATATACGATGCGCCACGGTCCGGAACGCCATCACGGGAGAAAGACATCCCGCCGAAGCAGTTTGACGGACGGCGGCCAGAGCGAGACCTTGCGCGCTCGAGGAGGCTCGCATGTCGAGATTCGCCACCCGTGGGACCCTGTTCCTGATCCCGTTCATGACCTTCGCGCGCATCACCTCGGGCCAGGAAGCTGAGGGCGTGGTCACGCCGGGCGTCAACCTCGTCGTCGAAGGTATTCCCGCCATTCCCGACTCGCTGGCCGACCGCGTCGACCGCTATACCGAGTTCCGCTCGGCGACCCTCCACGGCTGGCATCCCTTGAGGCCGCAGATTCTGATCGGCACCCGCTTCGGCGAGACGGAGCAGATCCACCTCGTCACCCAGCCCGGCGGTGCCCGCCGTCAGCTCACCTTCGGCGACGAGCGGGTGCTCGGCGGCGAGTTCGAGCCGACCGAAGGCGACCGATTCGTCTTGCAGCGGGACGTCGGTGGAGACGAGTTCTATCAGCTCTACCGCTACGATCTGGGAACCGGCGAAGAGACCCTGCTCACGGACGGTGTTTCCCGGAACACCGGCCCGGAATGGTCGAACGGCGGGCGCTGGGTGGTCTACGGCTCGACCCGACGGACCGGCCGCGACGTGGACCTCTGGATCGTCGACCCGAACGACCCCTCCACCGACCGCATGGTCGTCCAGCTCGAAGGCGGTGGATGGTCGGTATCCGATTGGTCGCCGGACGACACCGCCGTGGCGGTGGTCGAGTACGTGTCGATCAACGAGAGCTACATCTGGCTGGTCGACGTGGCGAGCGGTGAGCGGACCCTTGTCACGCCAAAAGGAGGACCCGAGAAGATCGCCTACGCCAACATCCGCTTCTCCCCCGATGGTCGCGGACTTTACGTCACGACCGACCGCGCTTCGGAGTTCCGCAGGCTCGTCTACGTCGACCTGGCGACCGGTCAGCACCGGCCCCTGACCCCGCACATCGACTGGGACGTGGAGGAGTTCGAGCTCTCTCCGGACGGCAGCACGATCGCCTTCGTAACCAACGAGGACGGGACCTCGATCCTGCATCGGGTGGAGACTGCGTCCGGCCGCGAGCTGTCCGTCCCGGAGCTGCCGACCGGCGTGATCTCCAACCTGGAATGGCATCCATCGGGAGCGTGGCTCGGGTTCTCGATCTCCACGTCGCAGAGCCCCTCCGACGTGTACTCGCTGGACGTCGAATCGGGGCGCGTCGACCGGTGGACCTTTTCCGAGACCGGCGGTCTGCCCACCTCCGGGTTCGCCTCTCCCGAGCTCGTCCATTGGGAGACCTTCGACGGTCGGACGCTGTCAGGGTTCCTCTACTCGCCGCCCGAGCGCTTCTCCGGCCCGCGGCCGGTCATCGTGGACATCCACGGCGGCCCGGAGTCGCAGGCCCGGCCCGGCTTCCTGGGTCGGGATTGGTACTTCGTCCAGGAGCAAGGCTTCGCGATCCTGTACCCCAACGTGCGCGGATCGGCCGGTTACGGAAAGACGTTCCTCCAGCTCGACAACGGCACCCTCCGGGAGGATGCCTACGCCGACATCGAGACCCTGCTCGACTGGATCGCCCTGCGACCGGATCTGGATGCCGGGCGGATCGCCGTGACGGGGGGCTCGTATGGCGGGCACATGACCTTCTCGGTGGCGGCGAGGTACAGTGACCGGATCCGGGCCGCGATCCCGGTCGTCGGAATGTCGAGCCTGGTGACGTTCCTCGAGAACACGCAGGACTACCGACGCGACCTGCGTCGCGCGGAGTACGGCGACGAGCGGATCCCGGAGATGCGCGCCTTCCTGGAGCGGATCGCCCCGCTGGGGATGGCGGATGCGATCACCGTGCCGATGCTGGTCGTTCAAGGAGGCAACGACCCTCGCGTTCCCCTAAGCGAGGCGGAGCAGATGGTGGCCCGGGTCCGCGACCACGGCACCGAGGTCTGGTACCTCATGGCGCGCGACGAGGGTCACGGATTTGCGCGGAAGGCGAACCAGGATTTTCAGTTCTACGCGACCGTGATGTTCCTGAAGGAGAAGGTCCTGGATTGACGGGTTCTCTCAGCGCCCCCCGCGTCCGGGGCGGCCCAGGAAACGCGGCACCTGGCGCAGATATTCCTGGTACTCGTCTCCGTAACGCTCGGCGAGCCACGGCTCTTCGGCGATCGGCGTCAGAACGAGGCAGGCGATCCCCAGGAGCCCGGTGACGACGACGAGCGTCGAGTCGAAGGCCAGCATCACTCCGAGGACGACCGCCACGTGTCCAAGGTATTGCGGGTTCCGCGTCCAGCGATACGGGCCCCGCCATCGAAATTCCCCCCCCAGCCCGCGTGAAGTCCGGCTCGTAAGCGTGCGCACCCCCCAGTCGGCTAGCGCGGTCCCGATGACGATTAGCCCACCCCCGATCCAGCGCCACGCGACGTGGTCGAGCAGGAAGCTCCCGTAGTCCAGGAACGCCAGCGCGACCGATCCCACAAAGGCCACCGCGGTGGCCGTCCAGACGGTGAGGAACTGCCACGATCGCTGGTCCGGCGGCGGCCACAGCCGTCGTCGTGGCCGCCGGATCGAGACGAGCAGGGCGATCAGCAGGAACGCTTCGGCGGCGAGCGCGATCGCGAAGGCCACGAGCCGCCATTCCATCAGGCTCAGAAGTGGATCGCCGCTCCATGTACGGCGTGCGCGGCTTCGTGCACGCTCTCGGACAGCGTGGGATGCGCATGGATCGTGTGGATCAGCTCGCTCACCGTAGCCTCGAGTCTCAGGAGCGCGCCTGCCTCGGCGATCAGCTCGGTCGCCTTGTAGCCGATGACGTGGATGCCCAGCACTTCGTCGTAGCGCGCGTCGGCCACGATCTTGACGAACCCCTCGGTATGGCCGGCGATCTTCGCCCGGCCGCTGGCGAGAAACGGGAATTTTCCGACACGGACTTCGCGACCCTCCTCCTCGGCACGGCGCTCAGTGAGACCTACGCTGGCCACCTCCGGCTCACAGTACGTGCAGTTCGGGGTCTCCGCGTACGGCACCGCACGGACCTCGAGACCGGCGATCCGCTCGACGACCATCACGCCCTCCATCGAGGCGACGTGGGCCAGCCAGGGCGTCGGCACCAGGTCGCCGATCGCATACAAGCCGGGCTCGGCCGTCTCGCACCACTCGTCCACGAGGACATAGCCATCCCGGGTCTCGGCGCGCACGTTCTCGAGGCCGATACCGCGACTCACCGGGGCCCGACCAATGGCGATCAGGACCCGCTCGGCGATCACCGAGTCGCCGCTCTCGCCGAGCATTACATCGACGCCTCCCGAGATCGACTCGACCCCCATGAGCGTCGTCCCGGTTCGGACGTCGATCCCCTGCTTGCGGAACGACCGCTCGAGCTCCGCCGATATTTCGTGGTCTTCGATCGGCAGGAGGCGAGGCAGGGCTTCGACCAGGGTGACCCGGCTCCCGAAGCGGGCGAAGATCGACGCGAACTCCACGCCGACGGCCCCGGCGCCGACCACGACCAGCGACTCGGGGATCGTCTCGAGCTCGAGCACGTGGTCCGAGCTCAGGATCCTTTCCCCATCGAAGGGCGCCACCCGGATCTCTCGCGGGACCGATCCGGTGGCCAGCAGGACGTTCCGGGCGTGGAGGATCCGCGCCGGCTCTCTGCCCGGCTCCCCGTCGCCTGCCCCCCTCGGGTCAACCCCCACCCGCCGGGCGTCCAGGAGCCGGCCCCATCCCTGGATGACCTCGACTCGGTGTTTCTTCAAGAGCCCCGCCACTCCCCCGGCCAGCTCTTTCACGACCCTGCCCTTGCGGGCCTGGATCCGCTCCCAATCGACACCCACGTCTCCGACCCGGAGCCCGAACTCTTCCGCGTGCAGGAGGTCCTGGTAGCGCGAGGCGTTCTCGAGGAGGGCCTTGGTGGGAATGCAGCCCCGGTGGAGACAGGTCCCGCCCTGGAAGGGGTCCTTCTCCACGAGGGCGGTCCGGAGCCCCAGCTGGCCGGCACGGATCGCCGCCACGTAGCCCCCGGGACCGCTGCCGACGATCACGAGGTCGTATCGATCGTCACCCATGCGGGAGCGCGAGTCTAGGCCGCGCGCAGACGGGCCGTCAACTCGGACCCGCCGACGGGGGTGGGTCCGACTACACCGTCACGGCGCCGTGGAACGGTCCGGTCCATTCCCTGGTCGCGCCGGGGGCTGACCCTCCTTGGTCCCGCGCCGGAACAGAGATCGACCCAGTGAACGGATGTAGTTGGTCCGGCCGCTCTCGATCCCCGCAAGATGCGGCCGCGCCGAGGCCACCTTGGAGTCCAGGTTGTCGAGGAAGTGAAGGACCAACGCCTCCAGGGTCCGGGGTTCGACCGGGCTTCCCCACTGGTGTTCTCCCTGGTGGCTGAGGACCAGGTGTCCCAGGTCGACCGCGCGCTCGGCCGAGAGGCCGGCTTCCCGTGCCCGATCGCGCACCATCTCGTATCCCAGAACGATGTGACCCACGAGCTGCCCTTCCTCCGTGTACGGAAACCCCGGCTCGATCGCCAGCTCCCGTACCTTCCCCAAGTCGTGGCAGAAGGCGCCTGTCAGGAGCAGGTCGCGGTCGAGGTCCCGGTAGTGATCGGCTAGGTCGGCGCAGAGCCCCATCACCGACAGCGTGTGCTCGGCCAGCCCGCCCACGTAGGCATGATGATGCAGCTTGGCGGCCGGCGCCGCCTCGAACCGACGAAGGAACCCTGGATCGTCGAGGAAGCCGACGACGAGCCTCCGTAGGCCGTCGTCCGCGATCGTCCGGGCAAGCCGGCGGATGCCTTCGATCGACCGCTCGGGCGGCACCGGGCCGACCGGCAGATACTCCGACGGCTCCAGAGCGGTGGGAGCCTCGATGGCCTCGACCACCTGGATCTGGGGTTCGCCCCGGAAGTCGGTCACCCGGCCCCCGACCTTCGCGTAGCCGCCTTCGACCAGGCGCTCGGCGAGCGCGTCCACCTCGTCCCAGGCCACGCCCGGAATGCGACCCGACCGGTCCACGAACTCGAGCGTCAGGAAGGGCCCGTTCCGCCCCATTCGCCGCTGAACGCGCCCGACGCAAAAGACCTCGCTCACCTCCTGGCCGATCTTCAAGTCGGCGCAAAAGACCTGCTTGCGATAGGTCTCGATCACGTGTCCGTCTCTCGCGAAGTCAAATCAACCGCCGGTTCCTTCCTGCAATCTATCCGCACCGGCCGACAACCGATCGTGCACCACCCGCCCTTCCACGAGGGTCAGCACGGATCTTCCCACGAGCCTTCGTCCGGCCCAGGGACAGTTCCGGCCGCGACTGCGAAACGAATCGGGGTCGACATCCCACTCGACCTCGAGGTCGAAGACCGCCAGGTCAGCCGGCGCCCCGGGCCTGAGCGAGCCCGCCGGCAGCCCGAACACCCGTGCCGGGCCCGCCGTGAGCCGCTCGATCATGACCGTCAGAGGGACATGACCCGGGAGCACGAGATCCGTGTGCAGGACCCCGAAGGCGGTCTCCAGCCCGATGACGCCGAAGGGAGCCGCCACGAGCCCGCGGGCCTTCTCCTCCCTCGTGTGGGGGGCGTGATCGGTGGCGACGCAATCGATCGTCCCGTCGAGGAGGGCATCGAGGACCGACCCCCGGTCCCACTCGGATGCAAGGGGCGGGTTCATCTTGGCCCCGGCCCCCAGGCGCTCCACCGCCTCGGCCGTCAGCGTCAGGTGATGCGGTGCAACCTCGGCCGTGACGGCCAGACCGGCTCGTTTGGCCTCTCGGACATGCGCCACCGAGGCCGCGGTCGAGACGTGGCAGATGTGGAGCCGCCCGCCGCTCGCGGCGAGACCATCCAGGGCCCGCGCGACGGCCTCGCTCTCGGCCTCCGGAGGGATCCCTCCGACCCCCAGGGCTCCGGCCACTTCCGTCGAGACGGCCCCGCCGGCGGACAGCCGACGGTCCTCGCAGTGGTCGGCCACCACGATCCCCGCCTCACGAGCGGCCACCAGTGCGCCCGCCAGCAGGTCCGCTGTGGCGATCGGCAGTCCGTCATCGCTCACCGCCACCGCCCCCGCCTCCGCCAGGCGGGCCACGTCCGTCAGCCGACCGCCACGCGAGCCGACCGTCGCGGCCGCGATTGGCAAGACACGGGCCGCACCGGCCGCGCGGCCGCGCTCGACCACGAATCGCACCCGTTCCGGCGTATCCACCACCGGATCGGTGTTGGGCATGGCGCAGGTCGTGGTGAAGCCACCGGCCGCCGCGGCTGCGGCACCGGTGGCGATCGTCTCCTTGGCTTCCTGGCCCGGCTCCCGGAAGTGGACGTGGATGTCCACCAGTCCCGGAGTGACGAGGTGCCTCGCAGCTTCGAACACGATCTCGCCGTCCTGCGGCGGGAGGTCCTTCTCAACCGCCAGGATCCGCCCCCCGCGGATTCGTACGTCAGCGACCGAGTCCCGCCCCGAGGCGGGGTCGATCACCCTACCTCGGCGTACGAGAATCGCGTTCGGCGGGCTCACCTGCCGGCGACGATCGCCGGTGCTGACGCTCCCAGGGGGGCCTCGGCCATCGCCTCCAGCACCGCCATCCGGATGGCTACCCCACCCCGCACCTGTTCCCAGATAAGTGATCGCTCCCCGTCGGCCACGGCCCCGTCGATCTCGACGTCGCGATTCAGCGGCCCCGGGTGCAGGACCGGCACGCCCGGAGGCACGCGGGTCATTCGCTGGTACGTCAGGCCGTAGAGCTGCCGGTAGGCGTCGAGATCCGGAACGACCTCGCTCGCGGCCAGTCGCTCGTGCTGAATCCGAAGCGCCATGATCGCGTCACAGCCGGACAGGGCATCATCCAGATCCGTCGTGAGTGTGGCCCGAGGCCATTCTTCCCGCGGCGGAAGGAAGGGTTTCGGACCGCACAGCACGACCTCCGCGCCCAGGGCGACAAGCCCATGGTAATTGGAGCGTGCCACTCGGGAATGGGCGATGTCGCCCACGACCAGGACCCGTCGCCCACCAAGGCTGCCCCAGCGGCGACGCAGCGTGAGGAGGTCGATCAAGCCCTGGGTGGGATGTTCGCCCGTTCCATCCCCGGCGTTCACGACGTGCACCTCGGCGATGGCCTCGGCGATCATGGCAGGGATACCCACGTCGGGGTGGCGAATCACCACCACGTTCACGCCCATGGCCGCCAGCGTACGTACCGTGTCCAGGAGCGTCTCCCCCTTGGCCATGCTGAGCGCCTCCCCCCATCGGAGCGAGACGTGCTCGACGCCCAGCCGCTCCTCGGCGATCTCGAATGCACACCGGGTGCGTGTGGATGGCTCGAGAATGAGGTTGACGACGGAGAGTTTTCGCATTCGGAAGGCAGCGGCGGCAGGCGACCCGGCCGACTCCCAGAAGCGTTCCGCCCTGTCGAGGAGTTCCGTGATCTCTTCAGCCGAGAGCTCGGCCAGGCCGAGCAGATCCTTGCGGTGCCAGCTCAGAGTCCGGCCTCTTCGCGCTCGACCAGTTCGACCTCGCGAGTCCCGTCGAGCTCATCCACCTTGACCTTGATCTGCTGGGTTCGCGACGTCGGGACGTTCTTACCTACGAAATCCGCACGAACCGGAATCTCGCGATGGCCACGATCGATAAGAACGGCCAGCAGCACGCGCTTTGGTCGTCCGAAGTCCATGATCTCGTTCAAGGCCGCCCGGACGGTCCTCCCGGTGTAGAGGACGTCGTCCACCAGCACGATGGTCTTTCCCTCGACCTTGAAGGGCATCTCCGTCTTCTGGACGATCGCCTGGTCCGAAATCGCCTGCAGGTCGTCCCTGTAGAGCGTGATGTCCATTACACCCTTCGCCGGCGCACGGCCCTCGGTGTGCTCGATCTCGTCCGCGATTCTCTCTGCCAGCTGAGCACCTCGACGCTGGATCCCGACGATTGCCAGCTCCTCCACGTCGCCTGTTTCTTCGACAATTTCGTGTGCCATCCGGGCCAACGCCCGGTCAATGGCTGGGGCATCCATGATCACGGTGCCCACCACGCTCTTCTGGACCACTGTCGTCGCCCCCTCCCCGGCTGCGCCTTTTGTCACGGTTGGACGATACTAGGTTGGCACGCACGACTCGTCAACGCGGTCTTTCGCCCGCACCGGTTCGGACGCGAGGCGCCCGATGGACGGCCCCGAAGCGTCGATGCCAGGTCCGGCTCGCTGATGGAACCGCCGCATGTCGCGGAATATATTGAGTCTCCTTTTCGGGTCCTCTTCAACGATGCGGGCGGCCGTGAAGATCATCTATGTCATGGGGTTAGGACGCAGCGGATCGACCATTCTGGATGTAGTGCTCGGCAACCATCCTGCCCTGCGCAGCGTCGGCCAGTTCTCGAATTTCGTTCGCGTTGCCTGGATGAATTCAAGGCCCTGTTCATGCGGCCACGCATCCCACGATTGTCCCTTCTGGAGCCACGTTCGGCAGCGCTGGCATCAGCATCTGGGAAGTCACAGCGAGCGAGAATACGAGGCGGCTCGACAGTCGTACGAGAGGATATCCCGCGGTCCTTTCAACGTCCCGGTATCCCGCCTGGGCGCCGAACGGTTCAGATTCTACCTCGACAGCACCGTCGCGCTCTATCAGTCCGTTTATGAAGCATGCGAGGGGAAGACCCTCGTGGACTCGTCGAAAATACCTCTTCGGGCACTCCACCTTTCGCGGGTGGACACGATCGACCTCCGAATCATTCACAACATTCGTGATGCCCGAGCAGCGGCTTTTTCGTGGAACAAGCCCTCCAAGCGGAGGCCCCGGGGCGTGACGCATACGGCGGTCGATTGGATGGCCTCGAACCTCTTGTCGGAATGGGTTCTTCAAAGAGCTCGGGAGACAAAATCTCTTCGGCTCCGCAACGAGGACTTCGTCAATGATCCCGTGGGCGCGCTGCATTCGATCGGGGACCTCATCGACGAGGACATGGATCCCGTGATCACTCAGCTTCTCGAGAACAGACCTATGCGTGCCATCCATCTGGCGACGGGGAATCGTGTGATATGGGAAAAGCAGATCCGACTCAGGCCCGACATGGAATGGCGGTCGGCCATGTCAGACAGAGACAAGCGCAAAGTATGGGCCATTACCTGGCCCTTGATGGTTCGCTATGGATACCCCAGAACGGCAAGATCTGGGGACGGCCCCTGAACGCTCCGCGGTTACTCCCCGCCCTATTGCCGCACCGCGGCGGTCGTTAGTTTGTAGCCTTCTTTTCAACCTGGCAGGAGCCGCCAAGCCGTGTGCAAGTGCGTGCTGTGGGTTCTTCTCATGCTCTTCGCGTCTTCCGGGCCGCCTGCGCGCGCCCAGGACGCTACGCCAGTCGAGATACGACTGCCTTCGGTGGTCATG
>DATEDS010000252.1:0-3041 GCA_035281565.1 Gemmatimonadota bacterium | reverse complement strand
GCAGGTCCTGAGGGCCCACGCCGAGCGCTTGTTCTAGCGCGCCGGCCAGGGCTATACTGCCCGGCCACGCCCGGCCCGTTCCCCGCGGAGGTGAATCGTTGACCAGCCCGCTCGCCACCCGCCTGCGCACGGACGGGGCTGGCACCCTCCGCGCCTCCGACGCGGGACGCCAGGTCGTCCTCTGCGGGTGGGTCCACCGCCGCCGTGACCACGGCGGCCTGATCTTCCTGGACCTCCGCGACCGGTACGGGCTCGTGCAATGCGTGGCCCACCCCGACCGGCTCGACCCGGCGACCTTCGCCGTGGTCGAGAGATTTCGCGCCGAGGACGTCGTGCGGGTGCAGGGGCGCGTGACCGAGCGTCCGGAAGCAAGCGTCAACCCCGAGCTGCCGACCGGCGCGGTCGAGGTCGAGATCACCGGCTGCGAGCGGCTGTCCGAGGCGGCGACGCCGCCGTTCCCCGTCGACGTCGAGAAGGAGGGGGGCGAGGTCGCCGAGGAGCTGCGACTCCGCCACCGGTACCTGGAGCTCAGGCGGCCCCGGATCACCGCAGCGCTCGGCATGCGTCACCGGATCGCGTGGGAGACGCGTCGCTTTCTCGACGGACGCGGCTTCTGGGAGATCGAGACTCCCATGCTGACCCGACCGACACCCGAAGGGGCCCGCGACTACCTGGTTCCGTCGCGGGTCCATCCCGGCAAGTTCTACGCCCTCCCGCAGTCGCCGCAGCTCTACAAGCAGCTCCTCATGGTGGCCGGGTACGACCGCTATTTCCAGATCGCGCGCTGCTTCAGGGACGAGGATCTGCGGGCCGACCGGCAGCCCGAGTTCACCCAGATCGACCTCGAGATGGCATTCGTCGAGCGGGATGACGTGCTGGACACGGTCGACGGCCTCGTCCGGCATCTGTTCCGTGCCTGCCTGGATGCCGAGGTCGACGAGATCCCGCGACTCACCTACGACGAGGCCCTGCGCCGTTTCGGGACCGACCGTCCCGACCTGCGGATCCCTCACGAGCTGGTCGACGTGACCGGGGCGTTCCGGGATTCCGGGTTTCGGGTGTTCGACTCCGTCACCGGGTCGGGCGGGAGGATCGTGGCCCTCACGGTGCCGGGCGGGGCCGGCGTGACCCGCGGTGTCCTGGACCGCTGGAGCGAGGCGGCGCGAGCGGCGGGGGCGAAGGGGCTCGTGTGGGCGAAGCGAGGCGAGGACGGCTGGTCGAGCTCGATCGACAAATTCGTGGAATCGGCGTGCTGGGAGAAGGCCGGCAGGTCGGCCGCCGCCGGGCCCGGCGACCTGCTGCTGGCGATTGCCGATCGGCCACGGACGGCGGAGCTCGCGCTCGGCACCCTGCGCGTTCAGCTCGCCCGGGACCGGGGCTGGGTCGACGATTCGAGCCCGTGGCGTCCGCTGTGGGTCGTCGACTTTCCGCTGTTCGACATCGTCGATGGCGTGCCGGTCCCCATGAACCACCCCTTCACCGCCCCCGTCGGCGGACGGGACGCTTTGAGGGCGGACGATCCCGCGACGATCCGGGCCAGGGCGTACGACCTGGTGCTCAACGGCTTCGAGCTGGGCAGCGGGTCGATCCGGATTCACGATCGGGAGACCCAGGAGCTGGCGTTCGAGCGCCTGGGGGTCGGGCCGGACGATGCCCGGCACCGATTCGGCTTTCTCCTCGAGGCGCTGGAGTTCGGTGCGCCGCCGCATGGCGGGATCGCGATCGGGCTCGACCGGCTGGCGATGCTCTTCGCCGGCGCGGCCAGCCTCCGCGAGGTCATCGCATTCCCCAAGACCACCAGCGCCAGCGCCCTCCTCGAAGGCGCTCCGGCCGAGGCCGGCGAGGCCGAGCTGGCCGAGCTCCATCTGCGCCTGCTGCCCCGGGACCCGGCTTGACCGCGTCGCGCGGCGACCGTTAGACTCGCATCGACGTGCCCGCCCGGACTTCGGCCCACCAGCACGCCATCCCTCTCGACGGCGTCGACCAGCTCACGCTCTTCGGAACGAACGATCAGAACCTCAAGCTGATCGAGCGCTTGAGCGACGCGCGCCTGTTTGTCCGTCACGGCGAGCTGCGGATCGAAGGGCAAGCCGAGGTCGTCGCGCGGGTCGCGACCCTGGTCGAGCACCTGGTGAACCTCGTCCAGACGGGGGCCGGGTTCGACGGCGACGACGTCCGGAGGTTCTACGAGGAGCTCGCGACCGGCGTGGAGGACCCGCTCGAACGGCTGGAGCGCGGGCGAGTCCCGATCCGGGGGACCCAGAAGATCATCAAACCCAAGACGGCCGGTCAGGAGGCGTACCTCACCGCAATGGTCGAGAACGACATCACGGTCTCGATCGGGCCGGCGGGAACGGGAAAGACGTACCTGGCGGTCGCGATGGCCCTCGACGCCCTGCATCGCAAGACCGTGCGCCGCATCGTCCTGGCCCGTCCCGCCGTCGAGGCGGGCGAGACCCTGGGCTTCCTCCCGGGTGACCTGCAGGAGAAGGTGGACCCGTACTTGCGTCCCCTCTACGACGCGCTGGAGGACATGCTGCCGCACGAGAAGGTCAGGCGGTACCTCGAGACCCGGACGATCGAGATCGCCCCGTTGGCTTACATGCGAGGGCGCACGCTGGCGGATTCCTTCGTGATCCTGGACGAGGCTCAGAACGCGACGACAAGGCAGATGAAGATGTTCCTGACGCGGCTTGGCCTGAATTCACGGGCAGTGGTCACCGGAGACAAGACGCAGATCGACCTGCCGCCGCGCGAGGAATCGGGGTTGCTGCAGGTCGAGCGGATCCTCAAGGGGATCGACGGGATCGCGTTCGTCTACCTGACCGGGCGCGACGTGATCCGGCATGCCCTCGTGCAGCGGATCCTGGAGGCGTACGAGACAACCCAGGGCTCCGAAGCCGCACCTGCACCCCTGCCCGTGCGGCGCCCGCGGCTGGAGGGTGGGGAAGCGTGAGCGCGGGCGGGCGATTCGTCCCGTGGATGCGGGCCCGGATGGCCGCCTGGCGGCCGACCGGGGATCCGACGTCGTCGCGGGACCT
>DATEDS010000251.1:0-6373 GCA_035281565.1 Gemmatimonadota bacterium | reverse complement strand
AGGTCGAAGTCGCGCCGGGTGTAGTACGCCCAGCCGCGGCTCCGGAAGACGGACGCGTTGGCTTCCCCGAACCGCTCGGCCCAGGCCAGCGTGCTGGCCGGCAGGAGTGGGTGGATCGGCTCGGCCGGCGGGAAGAAGAAGTAGGTCGAGCCGGCGTCCATCTCGTGGAAGTCGACCATGACCTGGGGAAGGGTCTCCAGATAGACCTTCCAGCGCGCGCGGGTCTCCGGCATGATCCCCCACGCCCAGTCCCGGTTCAGATCGAAGAGGAGCCCGTTGGTTCGGCCGCCGGGCCAGGGAGGCCGGTGCTCGGGGGCCTCGGGATCGGGATCCGGCACCGGTCCCGATCTGGAACGGTAATCGTCGAGGTAACGGTCGTGTCCGTCCGGGTTCTGGAGCGGATCGACGACCACCACGACCCGCTCGAGCCATCGCGTGGTGGCCCGGTCCCGGCTCGCCGCCAGATGGTAGACCAGTTCCAGCGCAGCCTCCGGGCCGGCCGGCTCGTCGCCGTGGACCCCGAAGGCGAGCCAGACGAACAGCGGCGGGTCGACCTGGGCGTTATGCGCGGAGCCGCTCCCGAGGACGGCCGAGTTGGCCGTCCGGAGGGCGTCCAGGCGGGCCAGGTTCTCCGGTGTCGAGATCCACGCCAGGACCAAGGGTCGGCCTTCGGCGGTCGTGCCGTACCGCTCGAGGAGGACCCGCGGGGACGTCGCCGCGATCCGCTCCAGGATCCGGACGACGTCGGAGGTCGTCGTGAAGGCGGCCCCTGTCGGCTCCCCCCGGATCGCGGCCACCGTGGGGACGGCCGGTTCGTACGGCCCGGGCCCGACCGGAAAGACCTGCGCGGAGGCGGTCGTCGTCCAGACGGCCAGCATCGCGGTCGCTGCGAGGACCCGCGGGATCGCGCTCAGATCCAGCCGCGCCTCCGGAAGCCCCACAGGAGCCCGGCCGCCACCGCCAGCATCACCGCCCACACCACGAAGTAGCCGTAACGCCAGTGGAGCTCCGGCATGTGATCGAAGTTCATCCCGTAGACGCCGACGATGAACGTGAGCGGCAGCAGGATCGTGGCGATCACCGTCAGCACCTTCATCACTTCGTTGATCCGCTGGCTCACCACCGACAGGTAGGCGTCGAACAGGTTGGTCAGCAGATCGCGATAGGAGTCGGCGGCCTCGGCCAGCCGCACCGTCGAGTCGTAGAGGTCCCGATAGAAGACGATGGTCTCCTGGGCGATCATCGGGAACGCATCGCGTCCGATCCGGGTGAAGACCTCGCGGTGGGGCGCGAGCGTCCGCTTGATCTCCTGGACACGCCGTTTGGTCGAGAGCACCCGGTCCAGCGTCGCCGGGCTGCAGTCTCCGAGGAGCTCGTCCTCGATGGCGTCGATCTCCTCCTCCAGGCTCTCCAGGATCGGGAAGTAGTGCTCGATCAGGTGGTCCAGGATCTCGTACAGCAGATGGTCCACGCGCCGGAAGAGTCCGCGGCCCGACTCCTGGTCGTAGCGCTCACGGACCAGGCTGATGCTCCGCATCGGACGCCGGTGGTACGTCACCAGGTAGTTGGAGCCCAGGAAGGCGGCCAGCTTGAGGGTTTGAAAGCCGGCCACCGGAGGGTTGGTGTCGATGCCGCGGAAGATCAGGAAGAGGACGCCGCCAAAGTCCTCGACCTTCGGCTGATGCTCGGGGGTGAGGCAATCCTCGATGGCGAGCGGGTGGAAGCGGAACGGGTCCGCCAGGATGGCCAGCTCGTCCTCGGTCGGGGCCTCCAGGTCGACCCAGATGGAGTCGGGGTCGTCGGGCGTCCATCCCGCCGCCGCCAGCCCGTCGAAGCTCCGGACGCTTCCGTCGGTCGAGAAGCGGAACACCCGGACCATCTTCAGCGCCCGCTCAGCCGGAGTGTTCGATGCAGCGGAACGCCGTCGGCAATTCCTCCAGACGATCGCGCGGGATCGACCGACCGCAGATCTGGCAGAGCCCGTAGCTCCCGTCGTCGATCCGCTCGAGAGCGGCCTGGATGCGACGCAACTCGGCCGATTCGCGCTCCTCGAGCCGAATCAGGATGTCCCGGTCCTTCTCTTCCTGGGCCCACTCCTCGAGCTCCCGGGGCATCTCCTGGAGGCCGCTCAGCTCCTCCCTCAGCCCCTCGAGCCGGCGCACGATCTGCTCCCGCTCCTCGAGGAGACGGCCGCGAAAATGGTCGAAGAACGCCCTGTCGCGGCGGGCACCCCGCGCGGTCTTCTTCGGAGCCGCCCGGCGCGATCTCGTGCGCGCCGGGGCCGCCTTCCCCCGGGGGACCTTCTTCTTGACCTTCTTCTTTGCGACCTTCTTCTTCGCGGCCTTCTTCTTCGCGGCCTTCGAGGAGGGCCTCCGGGCAGCCTTCTTCTTGGCGCCCTTCTTCTTGGCGGCCTTCTTCGCGGCCTTCTTCTTCGGGGCCTTCTTCGCGGCCTTCCGGGCCACCGGCCGCTTCTTCCTGGAAGACCCGGCGGCCTTCTTCCTTCCGGCCTTCCCGCCGGACTTTCTCGAGGACTTGCCGCCGCTCGACTTCCTGGTGGCCATTCGCACTCCGGGCGAGGGTTGGAGGGGGCGCCATTCTAGCCACGGCCTGCGGCTACCGCAAGCGGTCCAGCCCCGGGATCCGGCGCAGCCAGCGGCGCCATCCTTCGCCCTCGGCGGCCTCCTGATCGGCCGGGTCGAGGACTTCTTCCAGGTCGCGTCCGATCCGGACGGTGACGTCGAGGTACAAGCTGGAGTCGGGAGCCGACTCGATCGGCAGGCCCTGAAAGGCCGCCGCCACCTCGCGCGCGTACTCGGGACGCCCGATCCGGTCAAGCACCACCGTGCGCTCGTAGTCGAACCGGTCGGCGTTCCCGAAATCGACGACGTCGAAGCCACGCCGGCGCAGGATCTCGGTCACCCTCTCCGCCGCGCCCGCCGTCCCCGAGCCGTTCCGTACCTCGATCCGTATCCGGGCGCGGGAAAGCGGCGGCACCGAGTCGGCGGCCCCCGGTTCCACCTCCGCCGGCCGGGGGCGGTCCAGATGACGCATCACGGTCGAAGCCGAGAACGCGCCGATCACCAGCGCGAAGACCGCGATCCCGACGGTCTGCAGGCATCCAACCGCCCGGCGCAGCATCACGGACCGCTCGGGAACCAGCGCCGCAAGGCGCCGAGGGTGAGGGGGTGGAGCCGGCGTCCCTTCGCGAGCTGGTCCGCCACCCGCAGCTCGAGAACCCGCCGCGCCGCCAGGGCCAACCCCTCCCGGTCCTCTGCGGCCAGCATCCGGATCCGCGCCGTGTCGAGCCGGTCGGCGTACGGCCGGCCGGGCTCGCAGAAGTCGGCCACGTAGAGGAGCAACCCGACCGGGCCCCAGTCGGGGTGGGCCGTCGGATGATGGCGGACGGCGGTCAGCACCTCGGGGTCGCTCTCGCCATGCCCGGCCGCCCATACGGCCGCGGCCTGGGCGTGGAGGAGCCGCGGCGAGTGGGCCAGGGCCCACGGGTCCGGGTCCTCGCCGGCGCGGACGATCCGTCGCCTGAGCCGGTCCGGGTCCTCCAGCCGGACGACGTCGTGGAGCCAGGCGGCCCGGACCGCGCCGTCCAGGATCGCCGCCGGCCAGCCCCCGGCCCGGGCTGCCGTACGGACGGTCTCGACCACGGCCCGGACGTGCGCGAGCCGGGGACCCGACTCCCCCTCGGCCGCCACGATCCTGCGGAGGACCGCGCGGGCCAGGTCGTGCTCAGTCGTGGCCCTGCTGCACATACGGCTCGAGGATCGAGCCATTCGGGACCGTCGTCCGAACGACGTGGTTCCATCCCTTGAGCTCGACGCCGCGTCCCACGTGGGCGTCCACGATTCGGGAGAACGGTCCGATGACGCACTCGCGTCCGATGCTCGTGCCGCCCTCGATGACGACGCCCGGGTAGATGACGGTGTCGGGCCCGATCGCCACATCGGCATCGACGAGCGTCGTCTCGGCGGCCAGGAAGGTGACCCCCTCCAGCATGAGCTTCCGGCGGATCCGGTCGCGCAGGACGGCCTCGGCCCGGGCCAGCTGCACCCGGTCGTTGATGCCCATGACCTCGAGCGGATCGGCCAGGTCGGTCACCGTACCGGGGGCGCCTTCGGACGCCAGGATCTCCATCACGTCGGTGAGATACCGCTCCCCCTGGACGTTGTCGGGAGCGAGTCGCTCGAGCCCGTCCCGGACGTCCGGCCACCGGAAGCAGAAGACGCCGGTGTTGATCCGGCGGATCGACCGGATCTGGGCGTCCGCGTCGGTCTCCTCCACGATGCGCCGGACGCGACCTTCTCCGTCGGTCACCACGCGCCCGTAGCCCGTCGGGTCGTCGAAGACCGCCGCCAGGACGGTCGCCACGGCGCCCGCCTGCCGGTGTGTCCGGACCACGTCCCTCAAGGTGGCCGCGGTGAGGAGCGGAGTGTCCCCGCAGCAGACGAGGACGTCCCCCTCGAAGTCGTCGAGCGAAGGAGCCGCCGCGAGGAGGGCATGCCCGGTCCCGAGGGGCTCGTCCTGGATCGCCCACGAGAGGTTGCCGCCGTCGAGCGCATCCCGGACCCGGTCGTGCTGGTGGCCGACCACGCAGACGACCCGCTCCGCGCCCGTCTCCCGGACCGCGTCGACGACGTAGTGGATCATCGTCCGACCGGCCAGCGGATGCAGCACCTTGACGAGCGAGGAGCGCATGCGCTTGCCTTCGCCGGCCGCCAGCACGACCGCCGCCAGAGGCCGCCGCTCAGGCGTCATCGGGGAGTGAGGATCGCATTGTCGATGAGGCGTGTCCGGCCGACCCGGGCCGCGACCGCCGCCAACGACGGGCCATCGATCCGCTCGACTCTCGTGAACCGTTCCGGATCGACCACCGCGGCGTAGTCGACCTCGACACCGGGCGCCCCGTCCAGGAATTCCCGCATCGCGCGCTCGACCCGGGCCGCGTCGCGCTCGCCACTCTCGACCAGCGACCGCGCGGCATCCAGCGAGCGCGACAGCGAGAGCGCGTTCCGCCGCTCTTCGTCGGACAGGTACGCATTCCGGCTCGAGAGGGCCAGGCCGTCCGGGTCGCGGACGATCGGGGCGACGACGATCTCGACCGGGAAGTCCAGGTCGAGGACGAGCCGCTTGACGGCCGCCGCCTGCTGGGCGTCCTTCTGTCCGAACACCGCGACGTCGGGCTGGACCACGTGGAAGAGTTTGGTCACGATTGTGAGGACGCCGTCGAAGTGCCCGGGTCTCGCCTCCCCCTCGAAGGCATCGGTGGGCCCCGCCATCGTCACCGTCGTCGCGAGCGGACGCGGCAGCATCTCCTCGAGCGGCGGCTCGAAGACCAGGTCGGCGCCACGCCCGGCGGCCAGCCGGGCGTCCCGATCGGGATCCCGGGGATAGCGCTCGAAATCCTCCTGCGGCCCGAACTGGAGCGGGTTCACGAACACCGAGAGGGCGACCCAGTCGCTCCGCTCCCGGGCCAGGTCGATCAGCGACAGGTGGCCTTCGTGGAGCGCCCCCATGGTCGGAACAAAGCCGATCCGGCGGCCTGTCTTCCGCGCCCGCGTCACCGCCGCCCGGCACCCCTCCACGGTCCGGGTCCGGTTCACGGCCACGATTCGGCCTCGGCCGGGAAGTCGCCCGCCCGGACATCGACCACGAAGCGGGCCAGCGCGGTCTCGATCGCGCGGTCCAGCTCCGCGTAACGGCGGACGAACCGGGGATGGAAGTCGGGTGTCAGCCCCAGGAGGTCGTAGGTCACCAGGATCTGGCCGTCCGTGCCGCCGCCGGCGCCGATCCCGATCGTCGGGGCGGCGACGTTGACCGTCACCCTGGACGCCAGATCGCGCGGGATCTTCTCGAGGACGATCGCGAACGCGCCGGCGTCGGAGAGCGCGCGCGCGTCTTCGACCAGCTCGCCCGCTTCCCGATCCTCCACGGCCCGGAGGCCGTACCCCCCGAACGCATGGACCGACTGCGGCGTCAGCCCGAGGTGCCCCATCACCGGAATCCCGCTCTCGACCAGACGGCGCACGGTCTCGGCGGTCCGCCGCCCGCCTTCCAGCTTGACCGCCTCGGCGCCCGTCTCCTTGAGGACCCGGCCCGCGTTCCTGAGGCTCTCCTCGGGCGAGATCTGGAACGAGAGGAACGGCATGTCGACGATCAGGAACCGGTCCGGCGCTCCGCGGCGGACGGCCCGCGCATGGTAGATCATGTCGTCCAGCGTTACGGGAAGGGTCGTCCGGTGTCCGGCGAACACCTGCCCGGCGGAATCCCCGACCAGGATCGCGTCGACGTCCGCCGCGTCCAGGTAGCGGGCCAGCATCCAGTCGTAGGCGGTGAGGACGACGATCTTCCTCCCCTCCGCCTT
>DATEDS010000250.1:0-7546 GCA_035281565.1 Gemmatimonadota bacterium | reverse complement strand
CGCCCGCTCTCGATGGGCCGGCGGGCCGACGGCGTCTACGTCCTCGCCTCCGAGACCTGTGCGCTCGACCTGGTCGGAGTCGAGCCCGAGCGGGAGGTGGGGCCCGGCGAGGTCATCAAGTTCCCGCTCGAGGGAGGGCAGGAGCTCCTGCGGGACGAGCCGGCCGAGTCGGAGTGCATGTGCGTGTTCGAGCAGATCTACTTCGCCCGGCCCGACTCGGTGCTGTTCGGCCTGAGCGGGGCCGAGGCCCGCCGCCGGATGGGGCGCGAGCTGGCGCGTGAGCATCCCGTCGACGCGGACTGTGTCTTCTCGGTACCGGACTCCAGCAACGCCGCCGCCGCCGGCTATGCCGAGCAGACAGGGTTGCCGCTGGAGCACGGGCTCATCCGTAACCACTACATCGGACGGACGTTCATCCAGCCCGGCCAGGACGTCCGCGACTTCCGCGTCAAGATCAAGTACAACCCGGTCACCAGCGTCATCCGGAACCGCCGGGTGGTCGTGGTGGACGATTCGATCGTCCGCGGGACGACGTCGGGTGCGCTGGTCCGGCTGATCCGCGACGCGGGCGCCCGGGAGGTCCATCTCAGGATCGCCTCGCCTCCCCTGCGTCATCCCTGCTACTACGGGATCGACATCCCGAATCGGGACGAGCTCATCGCCTCCAGCCGGACCGTCGACGAGATCCGGGACCATGTCGGGGCCGATTCCCTGGCCTATCTTTCGTTCGACGGTCTCTACCGGGCGGTGGGAGCGCGCGAGCGGCACTGCGACGCCTGCTTCAGCGGCAACTATCGCGTTCCGGTCGAGCTGGGAATCGGGGAGAAGACGGCGTTCGAGTCCGCGGGCGCCGAGGTCGAGGAGGTGCGGGTCCGTGAATGAGGATCCCGCGGGGGCGCCCGCTCCCGTCCGTTCCAGCCGCTTCCGGATCCTGCCCCAGCTGCGGCTGTCCCGCTACATCGCCTCCCACGTCAAGGTGTGGGTCGCGGAATGGCTGGAGAAGGTCCGCGAGGATCCGGCCACGTCGGCGTACGCCTCATACCCGGACACGGACGAGCTTCGCCGCGACACCGAAGCGCTCTACCACTACCTGGCGACCTGGCTTCGGCAGGGGGAATGGGATCCGCGCATCGATCCCCACTACCAGAGGATCGGCCGGGATCGCCGCCGGGAAGGATTTCCGCTGAGCCAGGTGATCGCCGCGATCCTGCTCGCCAAGCGCACGCTGTGGGATCGCATCGTCGAGGACAAGCAGCTTTCCGTCGCGCTGGAGCTCGAGGTGACGCGCGCGATCAGCCGCTTCTACGATCGGGCGATCTACAACACCGTGCTGGGATACGAGGAAGAGCCCGCCGGGTAGGAAGACGGAGGGGGCGCCGTCGGCGCCCCCCCGGGAAGCTGCGTCGTGAATGGTCAGGATCAGCTCCCGCCGCCCTGACCCCCTCCGCCCCCATCGTCCGTACCAGGAACATCCGGCGCCGTGATGTCCACGTCCGCGTTGATGTCGGTGGCGTCGTCCCCACCTGCACCGCCGAACGCGCCGCTCATGTAGAGTACCGCCGCGAGGATCAGGATCACGATGATGATCAGGATGGCATAGATGCCGCCCTGACCGCCGCCGCCTCCACCTCCACCTTCCTGGGCCATGATGAAGACCTCCTACGGGTTGGGGGTTTCGACCATCGTTTCCTAAGCCGCCCCGGTAGTTCTGTCAAGCATCTGGCTGACACGGCTACCCGTCGCCGAAGCGTCGGGCGCGCTGGGCGCGGCGCGCGGCCTGGACCAGCTCCCCGACCCTTGGCATCGGATACTGGTACCCCACAACGCGGTACATCCAGTGGGGCTCGACCGTAAGGAACTGGGCGCCCAGGATCGTCCGCTGGACGCTCATGACGCGCTCCCAGGGGATGTAGCGGTATGTCCACAAATACTTGACCGCCAGCCCCTCGCGACCGATCCGGATGGCGGGGGCTACGTAGATCCCGAGTCCCAGGCTGAAGAGGGACCACAGGAGGATGAACCAGCGATGGACGAAGACGTCGATCCAGAACAGGTAGAAGAACAGGATCGCGCTACCGAAGAACCAACCCTTGAGGAGCCACCGTACGGCCGGATAGGCGAACTCCCGTCTCATCTACGCTTCGGCTTGCTGGTCGGCGACCTCGACTTGCCGGCCTGCCTTCGGCCCTTCGAACCCTCGCTCCGGGCCGCGCCCTCTGCTCTCTTCTCGCCCGTCCCGGGCTTGCCGTCGGGCCCTTCCACCAGGACGAAGTCGATCTGCCGCTCCTGCTTGTTCACGCCCGTTACCTCGACGACCACCGGATCGGCCAGCCGGAACCTGCGTCCCGCGTTGCGACCGATCAGCGCGAAGCTGTTCTCGTGGAACTCGTAGTAATCGTCCTCCAGGTCGTGGGCGTGGACCAGCCCCTCCACGAAGTACTCGTCGAGACGGACGAAGAACCCGAACGAGCGGACGCCGCTGATCCGCCCCTTGAAGCGCTTCCCGATGTGACGCTCCATGAACTCGACCTTCTTGAGCTCGATCGAATCCCGTTCGGCGCGCTCGGCGATACGCTCCTGGATGGACGTGTGCTCGGCCGTCCGCTCGAGCCGGCTGGATGTCTTCTCGCGCTCGGCCGGATCCTTCCATCGCTCGCCGGATTCCAGCCGCTTGAGCAGACGATGCACGACCAGGTCGGGGTAGCGACGTATGGGTGAGGTGAAGTGCGTGTAGTGCTCGGCGGCCAGGCCGAAGTGGCCGATGTTCTCGGTCGCATAGCGGGCCTGCATCATCGATCGCAGGACGACCGTGTTGACGAGCTCCTCTTCGGGCTTCCCGCGCACCTCGGCCAGGATCCGCTTCAGGTCTTCCGGCTGGATGTCCCCCTGGGGCAGACGGTATCCCATGACGCCTACGAACCCCCGCAGCCGCTCGAGCTTCTCCTGGGACGGCTGATCGTGGACCCGATACAGGAAGGGGATCTTCCGTTTGGTGGCATGGCGGGCGACGATCTCGTTGGCCAGCAGCATGAACTCCTCGATGAGGCGCATGCTGTCGAGCCGCACGGACTCCTTGATGTCGATCGGGAAACCCTCCTCGTCGAGTTCCACGCGTGACTCGGGCAGGTCGAAGTCGAGGCTTCCTCTCCCGAACCGGCGGGCGCTGAGACGCTTGGCCAGCCGCCGCAACGTCTGGATGGGGAAGACCAGATCCTTGTGCTCGGGCCTCGGGATCTCCCCCTGGATGATCGCCTGCGCTTCCGCGTACGTGAGCCGATGCCGGCTCCGGATCACGGTCTCGGCGATGTCGAAGCCGTGGACGTGCGCGTCGCCGTCCATCTTGACGATCACCGAGTAGGTCAGCCGATCCTCCCCCGGCACGAGCGAGCAGAGGTCGTTCGAGAGCCGCTCGGGCAGCATGGGGATGACGCGGTCGACCAGATACGTCGACGTGCCTCGCTCGTGCGCCTCGTCGTCGATGGCCTGGCCGGGCTCGACGTAGTGGCTCACGTCCGCGATGTGGATGCCGATCTCGAACCGCTCTCCCTCGATGGGCACCAGCGAAAGGGCGTCGTCGAAATCCTTCGCGTCGGTCGGGTCGATCGTGAACGTGGTCCGGCCGCGGAAGTCCAGCCGGCGCCCGGCCTCGGCGGCGAAGTCGACGCGCAGCCGCCGCGCCGCCTCCTCGACCTCGGCCGGGAAGTCGGTCATGAGCCCGTGAGACAGGACGATCGACAGGACGTCGACGCCGGGGTCGTCGGGATCGCCCAGGACCTTCGTGATGTGGCCCTCGGGGTTCTTGGTCCCGTCCCCCCAATCGTCGATCTCGACCACCACCTTCTGCCCCTCCTCGGCGTGGGCGAGATCCTCCTGGGCCACGTAGACGTCGAAGTGGAAGAGCGGGCTGTCGGGCTTCACGAACCCGAAGTGCTTCCCCCGCTGGAGGGAGCCCACCACCTGGCTCCGCGCGCGATCGAGCACGCGGATGATGGTCCCCTCGGGGTTCCCGCGGCCCTTCTTCCGCTCGATCCGGGCGACCACGCGGTCCCGGTGCACCGCGCCGCCCAGCCGCTGCTGGGGGACGAAGACATCGAGCATCCCGTCCCGCTTGTCGGGAATCACGAAGCCGGCACCGCCGCGGGTCGCGTCCAGGCGGCCCACGATCAGGTTGATCTGCTCGGGGAGCGCGTAACGCTGGTGCTTGATCCGGTAGATCGCACCGTCGTCGGTCATCCGGCCGAGGGCCTCTTTCAGGTCCGGGTACTCGCCGTCCTTGACCCCGAGCCCGTTGGCGATCTCCTTGAGCTTCAGGGGTCGCTTGGCCTTGCCCAGGACCTCGAGGATCCGCGAGGCGTCCGTCGGCCGGCTGCCTGACCGGGCCGTCAAGCGGCCTCGAAATGGCTTGATATCAGCGCCAACATGTCTTTTCCTGATAGATGGTTATGGAGATGCAGAGACGGGCCATCAGCGAGACGCACACCCGGGACGGGATGGGTCTTCAGAGGCGTTTTCTTCGGCCCGGACGACCAGGCGGGTCCGGAAACCTCAGAACGACTCCGCCTCGTCGATCAGCATGATCGGGATGTCGTCCTTGATCGAATAGCGGAGTCGGCAGGCCGGGCACTCAAGGACCTGCTCCTCCTCCTTGTACGTCAGGTCTCCCTTGCACTTGGGACAGGCCAGGATCTCCAGCAGCTCCTTGTCTAACGCCATATCCTCCTCCTCGATCACGGCGCCCGCCTCACCCGGAGGCGTCAGCGCCGATACCCGAAATGCCTGAGGTCCGCCTCGCGGCGTGACCACTTCTTCCGTACCTTGACCCACAAGGTAAGGTACACTGGACCGCCCACCAACGCCTCGATCCCGCGCCGGGCGCGGGTGCCGATCGCCTTGAGCCTCCCGCCCTTCTCGCCGATCACGATCCCCTTCTGGCTCTCGCGCTCGACGTGGATCGTCGCCCGGATCGCGGTCGTCTCGCCCGCCTCGACCGGCTCGCGCCATTCGTCGACCGTCACGTGGACGCTGTAGGGGATCTCCTGCCCCAGCTCCTCGTAGCACGCCTCCCGCACCCGCTCCGCCGCCAGGAAACGGAGGTCGAGGTCGGTGAGCTGGTCGGCAGGATAGAAGAAGGGCTGCTCCGGCAGAACCTCCCGCGTCGCCTCGAGGAGCGCGTCCAGCCCCTGCCCCGTCGGCGCGGCGATCCGGAGCACCCGCCGCCAGGGGGCGGCCGATCCCCACCGCGCGGCCCGTGCCTCCAGCTTCGTCACCGGCACCTGATCGGCCTTGGTCAGCAGGAGGAACAGCGGGATCCCCCGGCGGGCGAGGCTGTCGAGGAGGGCCTTTTCCGGATCCGACGCCTCGTCGTGGTCGACCAGCCAGTAGACCCCGTCGACCCCGTCCAGAGCCGCCCGGGCGGTCTCCATCATCGCGTCCTGGAGCGGGTAGCCGGGCTCCAGGAGGCCCGGGGTATCGACGAACACGATCTGGGTTTCGCCGTCCGTCCAGAAACCCGGGACGCGGTGCCGCGTGGTCTGGACCTTGGGGCTGACCGCCGCCAGGTGCTCGCCGACCAGCGCGTTCAGGAGCGTCGACTTGCCGGCGTTCGGCCGGCCCAGGATCGCGATGAATCCGGCCCGGGTCGGCTTCCCGGACGGATCGGCCCCGTCGGTCACTCGGGTGCCTGCCCCGCCCGCTCGGGGGCCATTCCCTTCTCCGCCAGCTCCGCGATCGCCGCCCCGCTCTTCCCCAGCCGGAGGCCCATTCCGCGCAGGACGTGATCCGCCTTGGTGAACTGGATCTCGTCGTACTGGACCACCTGGACGTGGTTCCCCCACGGATCCAGGAAGTCCAGGCCGCGCCCCGGCAGCATGGTCGCGCCCGCCGCCCGCGCCGCCCGGCGCACTTTCTCCCTGTCGTCCACCACGAGCCCGAAGTGACGTTGCGTATCCCGGGCCTGCTCACGCCCTTCCGAGAGCGCGACGAACTGGTCTCCCAAGTCGATGAAGGCCATCTGCCGCGACCGGCCGCGGAGGCGGATCTCGAAGAGGCGCCCGTAGAAGGCCAGCGCCTCCTCGATATCGTCCACCTCGAGGGCCACGTGGTTGATGCCCACGCCCCGGGCGAGCTCGGTCTCGTTGGAAGTCATCGGTGGAAGTCTCGCGCATCCACGGACGGTCAACAACCCCGCCGTTCCGGACCTCGACCGGGAACGTTCACGCCGGCATGGGCACGTGTCCGGGCCGGCCTGCGACCCTTGCCAGCCATTCGCGGGTGGCCGGGTAGGGGCCGAGATCGAACCCCGCCTCGTCCGCCACGTGGACGTATGCGTAGAGCGCGATGTCCGCGATCGAGTACCGGTCCCCGACCAGGAACACGCGGTCCTCGAGGTGCCGCTCCATTCCGTCCAGGGCGCGGTAGCCGGCCTTCCATTTCGCCGCGAGGGCTTCGGCGTACCGCTCCGCCTGCCCGAGGATCGAGATCCAGAACCGGGCCACGGCCAGGTTCGGCTCCACGTCGTACTGCTCGAAGAACATCCACTGAAGGACCCGCGCCCTCTCCAGCCGGTCCTCCGGCAGATACCTGGTGCCCTCGGCGAAGTACCACAGAATGGCGTTCGACTCGGCCAGATGGGTGCCGTCCTCCAGCTCCAGGGTCGGGACGCGGAGGGCGGGATTCTTGCCGCCGAGCAGTTCCAGCCGGTTCGACCGGTCGACGACGTCCACCTCGATCCGCTCGAACGGGATCTCCAGCAGGGTCAGGAGGAGACGGACCTTGTAGCAGTTGCCGGAGAGCTGGGAGTTGTAGAGTCGCAGCACGGTCAGCCGCTCCGTGGGCCTTGCGGGGGCTCCTTCGCGAGCTCGAGGATCGCACGGCGGAGCTTTGCGTGCCGGTCGAATCGCCGCACGAAGTCGGACTCCCTTCTTCCCCCCTTGGCGCGCACGACCGCGGCCAGGCCACGCCGCTCCGCGCGGCTCCAGCTCTCCACGCCCGGGAGGAGCAGGACGAGGGGACTCCACCGCTCCCACGCCGTCCGCTCGCCGACCGGGAGTCCCCGGACATCTTCGATCCCCAGGAGCTGGCCTGCCTCTCTCGAGCAGGTCCGGATCCCGCGCTCCCGTTCCGCGCCGAACCGCTCCGCCATGTAGCGGCTGATCCGGACACCGACGTTTCCCAGGTGGATCCGGCCGAGAACGTCCGCGCGTGGACGACCGAGAGAGAAGAACAGGTTGTCCGACGCCAGCCGGCGCAGCGTCGACGCGCTCGATCTATGGGAAGGGTCTCGCTCGATCCGCGTCAGCTCCTTGCGTACGAGATCGCGGATATCGGCATTCCGTGGACGGAAGCCCAGCTTGTAGTAGAACCACCAGGCGCCCGACCGCAACCCCTCCTGGTTCTTCGATCCGAGCTGGTATGGATCGACGGTGAACGAGTCGGTCCCGAAGAGCCGGCTCACGGCGGCCACGAAGCGGCCGTAGATCATGGCCGTCTCCGCCCCGCGGAAAGTCTCGAACACGTTGTAGGCCAGCTCGCACGAGCCGAACAGGGC
>DATEDS010000249.1:0-4032 GCA_035281565.1 Gemmatimonadota bacterium | reverse complement strand
TAACTTCCCGCTTCATTCCATGCCGCGAATATCCGGTCGCGGCATGCAGCAAGGAACCAGTCATGAGTGATCAGCAATTCGACGTCATCGTCATCGGCGCCGGCCCGGCCGGCTACGTGGCCGCGATCCGGGCCGCCCAGCTCGGGATGAAGGTGGCCTGCATCGAGCGCGAATTTCTCGGCGGGACCTGCCTCAACGTGGGGTGCATCCCCTCCAAGGCGCTCCTGGACGCGAGCGAGCACGTGGCCTGGATCCGGGAGAGCGCGGGGAAGATCGGGATCAAGGTCGGCGACGTGTCGGTCGACTGGCCGACCATGCAGAAGCACCGCCAGAAGGTGGTCGACGCGAGCACCAAGGGGATCGGCTACCTGTTCCGGAAGCACGAGATCGAGCACGTCGAGGGGGAGGGCGGGTTCGTCGAGCCGGGACTGATCGAGGTGACGGCCAGGGACCACGCGCGGCGGGTGAAGGCGAGCGCGGTCATCATCGCCACCGGCTCGGCTCCGGTACCGCTTCCGGGCACGCCGTTCGACGGCGAGCGGGTGATCTCCTCGACCGAGGGGCTGGCGCTGGGCGAGATCCCGGAGTCGCTGCTCGTCGTAGGCGGCGGGTACATCGGGCTCGAGATGGGGTCGGTGTACGCCCGGGTCGGGACGAAGGTCACGATCGTCGAGATGCTGGACACGATCCTGCCCGGCATGGACGCCGATCTTGCGAGGGAGGGGATCAAGGTCTTCAGGAAACAGGGACTCGACATCAGGACGGGCACCAAAGTCACCTCGGCCGACGTCGGTTCAGGGCGGGTCGATGTAAAGCTGGCGGGCGCCGATGGCGAGGCGTCGCTATCGGCGAGCGCGATGCTGGTCGCGATCGGCCGGAAGCCGGTCACCAACGGTCTCAATCTCGACCGGATCGGGGTCGAGACCGACGACCGGGGGTTCATCCGGGTGAACGAGGGCTTCGAGACGGGCGTCACGAACGTCTACGCCGTCGGCGACGTGATCGGCGGCAAGATGCTCGCCCACAAGGGAATGGACGAAGGGGTGGTGGTCGCCGAGCGGATCGCCGGCCGGGACAGCGAGATGGACTACTTCCCGATCCCGGGCGTCGTCTATACGCATCCCGAAATCGCCACGGTCGGACTCACCGAACAGGAGGCCGTCGACCAGGGCCACGAGGTCAAGGTCGGCCGGTTCCCGTTCAGCGCGAACGGCCGCGCCCGCTGCATGAACGACACGACCGGCTTCGTGAAGATGGTGGCCGATGCGAAGACGGATCGCATGCTGGGCTGCCACATCCTGGGCCCCAGGGCCGGCGACCTGATCGCCGAGCTGGTGGCCGGGGCCGCCTTCCGGGCGAGCGCCGAGGACATCGCGCTCACCGTCCACGCCCACCCGACCCTCGCCGAGGCGGTCAAGGAGGCCGCGCTCGACGTCCACGGCGAGGTGCTCCACATCTGAGGGTTTGGCGGAGCTCGGGACGCCCCTCCTTCACGCCGCCGGCGGCTTCTCCTCTGCCTGACCCCCGTCCGAGAACACCCGCTCGTTCATGGCGCGGATGATTCCCGTCAGGTGCTTGAAGAGGCCCTCGACCAGGCTGTAGTTGTCGGCCAGGATCTGGGCCATGTCGGCCCGGTGGATGGCGAGCGTCCGCGTCGTCTCGAGGGCCACCATGTCGGTCGAGCGGGATCCGCCGTCCAGCACGGAGAAGGTGCCGATCGCCTCCCCGGGACCCGCGATCGTCACTTCCTGCCCCCCTTTTTCCGCGCGCAGCGTCCCGCTGAGCACGACATACAGGTAGTCGCCCTCCTCCCCTTCGTAGAACAGGTACTCGCCTGGCTCGAACGAGCGCTCCTCGGCGACCGCCGCCAGCTGGAGCAGGTCGTCCGCGCCGAGCTGGCTCAGGAGGTCCGTGCGGCGCAGGGCGGCCGCCTTCTCGACCGAGCTCATCGCCATCGCTTCCTCTTCCTCCCTCTCCTTCTCGTAACGTCGGGCGAGCCGCCGGACGATGGGGTCGCCGGACGCGGCCAGGCGCTCCAGCTCGGGCCCCAGCCGGTCCGGGTAGGCCCGCGCGGCCACCGGCACCGCGTAGGCGCGCAGCCACGGCTCCGCCTCCTCCAGGACCGCTTCCAGATCCTCGGCCGGCTCGCGCTCCTCGAGCGGATACCACCGGCGTCCCAGCTCGACGCGCTGGTCGGGGCTCCAGTCGGGATCGATGAGCGGGATCAGCCGGTGGGCGTCGTCCCGCGCGAGGACCGTCTCCAGGAGCTCGAGCGCATGGGCGCCGTACAGCGATCCCCCGCTCGTCAGACCCGCGTAGGCGAAGTAAATGGTCTTCTGGCTGTACAGCAAGGCCTGGAGCCGGAAGGCGCGCTCGATCGTGCGCTCGGCCTGGAACCCGAGCGCCCACGCGTACGCCCCCATCGCCCCCGCGTCCTGCTCCTCCAGATCGCGTGCCAGGGCACGCAGGGCGACAAGCTGGCGTTCGATGTCGTAGGACTCGCACAGCTCGGCGTCCAGCTCCTCGCGCACCGTCTCCACCGGCACCGACCAGCGCGGATAGCGCCGGCGAAGCTTCCCCAGCGCCTTGAGGGCGTACAGGCGATGGCTCTCGCGCGACATGGACGGGAGTCCCTCGGCCAGCGCCCGCAAGGCGGCCGGACTGGCGATGTGGACGAACACGCTCGGGAGCCAGCGTCGAGCCTGCTCGGGCAGATCGGGGTCGCGCAGCGAGGCGCTGAGGTAGGGGATTCCCGCCTCGCCGTAGGCGGCCAGCGCGCGGATCGCGAACGGCCGGGTCGGGATGGCGGACAGGTGCGGAAGCAGGTTCGCGACCAGGCTCGGGCGAGGCTCGCGTCCCGAGCTCACGATCGCCGCGCGGACGACGTCGGGATCGGAATCGCCCAGGAGGGTCTCGAGATGCCGCTGCAGGGGATGGGGCCCACCCATCAGACCGAGGGCCCTGGCGCACGCGGCGCGGATGGGAGCGCCTTCGCTCCCGACCTTCCGCACGAGTCGCGACATCGTCTCGGCGGCCTCGCGCTCGCCAGCCTCTCCGCCGTACCGCACGAGACAGATGAGCGCGGCCTCGATGCGGTCGGGATCGTCCTCGTCGAGCCACTCCCGCATGCGTGGCAGCCACGCATCCGGATCGGCCGCGCAGAGGATCCGGTAGGCGCGCGCCTGGACGCGTCGATCCCGATCCTCCACCAGCCGGCGCACGGGCTCGAGCGGCATTCCGTCCTCGATCGCGGCCAGCAGCCCCAGCGCCCGCGCGCGCACGCGAGCGTCGGAATGCTCCAGCAGTCGCAAGAGGTCCTCGCGGAGCACTCTGGGCGGCACGTCCCGGAAGAGATCCAGCGTGTACTGGATCCGCTCGGCGTCCGCGCCGGGGCTCAGCTCCTCCCGGAGCGCGCGGATCGTCTCGCTGTCGAGGCTCTCCTCGACCGCCTCCTCGAGGTCGACGTCCCGGATGGCCAGCAGCCGCTCCAGGATCTGACGGTAGCTCTGACGGACGCCCCAGACGGCGCCGATCCAGGCCAGGATGAGGACCAGGGTGACGACCTTGAGTCCCGGCCCCTGAAGCGCCATGACCCCGCTCCCGGCGAGGATCAGGACCCCCGCGAGACCGTCCGCGCCGCGCTGGACGACGATGTCGATGAACGGCTTGGCACGCCGCTTGAGGACGGTCGGCACGGGCAGGTAGAGGAGTTCCCGGGCCGACTGGTCGAGCGAGTTCTTGAGCGTGGCGTCCCCCGACTTGGCCAGCGTGGCGGTCAGGAGCCCGGGCGCGGCGAGCAGGCCGCCCACCCCGAGCCCGACCGCGACCGGCAGCATGACCAGCGACCCGGCGAGACCGAGGACCCGGAGGGCGAGGCTCGCGAAGAAGAGCTGGAGCAGGAGCGCGGCGCCGTTGAAGACCGCGAACACGGTGCCGAAATAGCGGGTCTGGGCGTCCTGGCCGGGGATCGCCGCCTCCACGGCCGCGTTGAACATCCAGTCGACGAAGGTGACGGCCAGTGTCCCCACGAAC
>DATEDS010000248.1:0-5733 GCA_035281565.1 Gemmatimonadota bacterium | reverse complement strand
TGAAGCGGTTGGTCGGCGATCCGCGCGTTCCCCGGAGGAGCAAGCTGATCCTCGGCGGGACGCTCCTGTACCTGGTCTCGCCCCTCGACGTGGTGCCCGACTTCGTGCCGGGCCTCGGCCAGGTCGACGACGTGGTGGTCGTGCTGCTGGCGCTGCACAGCCTTCTGAACCGTGTCGACGAGTCCGTCGTCCTCGAGCACTGGGACGGGAACGTCGATCTGATCCGGGCCGTCCGCAGCGGGCTTTCGGCCATCTCGCAGCTCCTGCCGGTGGAGCTGGAGCGACGCGTGTGAAGACCGGTCACGCGCGGCGTCGTCGTTGCTGGCGCGTGACATCGCGGATAGATTCATGTGGCTGCGGGAGGCTCGAATGATCCGCAGCATGACGGGTTACGGTCGGGGCGAGGTCGCGGCCGGGGGCTACCGGTTTCTCGCCGAGATCAAATCGGTCAATCACCGGTTCCTCAACACGCACATCCGGCTTCCGCGGGAGTTTTCCCACCTGGAGAGCTTCGTCGCGGCTCGCTGCGCATCCAGGTGCGAGCGTGGACACCTGGCCGTAAGCGTGGAGATCGAGCCGGCGGAGCGGGCCGACGGCGGGTCCCCGCGCCTGAACCACCAGGTGCTGGACCGACTGTTGAACATCGCGGCCGGGCTGGAAGGGCTTCCCGGGGTGCGTGGCGGCGTGTCGGTCGATTCGCTCCTGGAGCTGCCGGGGGTCCTGGTGTGGGAGCCCGAGTCCACCCTGGAGGAGGTGACGTTTAGGGACGGGGCGGGGCGCGCCCTGGACGCCGCGCTGGACGGCGTCGTGGCGAGCCGGAGCACCGAGGGGGAGGCGCTCGCCAGCGACTTCGTCGCCCGCCTGGCCGTGCTCCGCGACCTGCGGGACCGCGTGGAGGCTCTGGCGCCACAGCGCGAGGAGCGCGAGCGGGAGCGACTCCGGTCCAAGGTTCAGGCGCTGATGGGCGCCGAGGACTTCGCGGCGATCGACCAGCGGGTGGCGCAAGAGATCGTGCTGCTCGCCGACCGCCTCGATATCTCCGAGGAGCTGACCAGGATGGGTGCCCATCTCGATCATTTCCAGTCCGAGCTCGAAGCCAGCGCGGAGGCGGTCGGAAGGAAGCTGACGTTCCTCCTCCAGGAGCTTGGGCGGGAAGCGAACACGATCGCGTCGAAGTCGAACGATGCCGAGATGCAGCGGCTGGCGATCGAGATGAAGTCCGAGCTCGAGAAGATGCGCGAGCAGGCGGAGAACGTGGAATGAGCGGCGACGCGGCTCCGCGGCCCGGGACGAGCCCGTTTCCGATCGTGTTGTCGGCCCCCAGCGGAACCGGGAAGACCACCGTCGCCAGGGAGATCTTCAAGCGGTTCCCGTACATCCGCTTCGCGGTCTCGTTGACGACGCGGAAGCCGAGGCGGGGCGAGGTCAAGGACGCCGACTACCGCTTCGTGGAGGAGCTCGAGTTCCACCGCGCCCGGGACGCCGGCGAACTGGCAGAATGGGCGGTCGTCCACGGCCATCTGTACGGGACGCCGAAGGCCGACATCGAAGAGGCCCTCGGGGCGGGGCACCACGTGCTTCTGGACGTGGACGTGCAGGGAGGAGCGAGCCTGCTGGACCTGTACCCCGAGGCCGTCTCGATCTTCCTCCTGCCGCCGTCGAGCGCGGCCATGGAGGCGCGCCTGCGCGGGCGGGGCACGGAATCCCCCGCCGCGATCGCCGGCCGGCTCGATGACGCGGTCGGGGAGATCGACGCCGTGAGGCGCTACGACTACGTGATCGTGAACCGCGAGCTGGACGACACCGTCGATACGTTCTCGCACATCATCCACGCCGAGGAGCACCGCCGCTCCCGGCTGGAGGATCTGGATCCCTGGATCGACGTGCACTTCCCGCGCGCCACCGGCGCGAGACGGGAAGCCCATTGAAACCTAGAAGGAGGTCACTCATGAAGGTGTTCACGCCTGGACAGGCCGCCGCAGCGACGCCGGACAGCAACAAGTACGAGGCGCTCGTCGTGGCCGCCGCCTACGCCCGGAAGCTCAACGAGCTTCCCAAGGAGGGCGGCAAGGAGTGGAAGAAGAAGTACACGACGCGCGCCCTCGAAGATCTGGTGGAGGGCGAGATCGAGTACGACATCGTCGACAAGCGGGCCCCCGGCTCGTGAGCGACACGTTCGCCGGCCGCGTCGTCACGCTGGGCGTGACGTCCGGGATCGCCTGCTACAAGGCGGTCGACCTGATGCGCGACCTGCAGCGCGCGGGAGCGCGCGTGCGGGTCGTGCTGACCAGGGCCGCGGCCGAGCTGGTACGCCCGGCCCTGTTCGAGGCCCTGTCCAGGGAGCGGGTCGGCACCGAGCTGTGGGTCGATTGGCCCGCCGGGGACGACGACGGCGAGTACGCCCGGTTCCCGCATCTGGACTTCGCCCGCGGCGTCGACGCGGTCCTGGTCGCGCCGGCCACCGCGAACATCCTGGCGAAGGCCGCGGCCGGGATGGCCGACGACCTGCTCAGCACGACGCTCCTGGCCGTGGATCCGCGTCGGACCCCGGTCGTCTTCGTGCCCTCCATGAACGCCGCCATGTACGCCCACCCCGCGGTGGTCGCCAATCGCGCCCTCCTGCGGGAGCGGGGCTCGTGGCTGGTGACGCCCGACGAAGGGCCGCTGGCGTGCGGCGAGTTCGGCGTGGGCCGGTGGCCCGGAAGCGGCCCCATCCTGGCTGCCCTGGACCGGCTCCTGAACGGGAACGGTGCCCTCGCCGGGCGGCGCGTGGTGGTGACGGCGGGGCGGACGGAGGCCGAGATCGATCCGGCCCGCATGCTGACCAACCGGTCGACCGGCCGGATGGGGTTCGCGGTGGCACGGGCGGCCTGGAGGCACGGTGCCGACGTCACGCTGATCCACGGTCCGGGGGCGCTGGAGGCTCCTCCGTACGTGGCGACGATACCCGTCCGGACCGCCGAGGAGATGGCCGAAGCCGTTCTCGCGGCGCTGCCGGGCGCGGCCCAGCTGTGGATGACGGCGGCCGTCACCGACTGGCGTCCGATCCAGCCGTCCGCGAGCAAGATCAGGAAGTCGGAGTGGGATGGTATCCTCAGACTCGAACCGGCGGTGGACATCCTTGCCCGCGCGGTGGTGGAGCGCGAGCCGGGAACCGTCGTCGTGGGCTTCGCGGTCGAGACCGACGATCCGGAGCGGCGTGCCGAGGAGAAGCGGGTGGCCAAGGGGTGTGACTATATCGTGGTGAACAATCCTCTGGAGGAGGGGGCGGGCTTCGCCCACGAGACCAACGTCGTGACGCTGCTCGGCCCGGACGGTCTCCGGATGCGGTTCGACCGGATGCCGAAGGAACTCCTGGCCGACCGGCTGGTGCGTGAGGTGGTCGGCCGCGCCGACGTCGTCACCCCGGTCCGGTGAAGGCGGGCGATCGCGAAGAGGTCCGTCGGCGGCTGGTCCACGCGCGGATGCTCGGCGAGCGCTTCCTGTATCGGAGCCCGGGACGGGAGGCCGAGTCGGAGCCGGGGGACGTCTCCGTCGCCTCCGAGGGCGTCGGCGGGCCGACGGAGGACGAGGCCGAGGGCGGGTTCGACGCCGTGGCCTGGGAAGATCTCCGTCGCCAGGTCATGGCGTGCACGCGGTGCGAGCTCCACCGGACCCGCACCCAGGGGGTCTTCGGCAGCGGGACTCCCGCCTCCCGGTTCATGGTCGTGGGGGAGGCGCCGGGGTTCCACGAGGATCGGCAGGGAGAGGCGTTCGTCGGCAAGGCCGGACAGCTCCTGACCAGGATCCTGGGTGCGATCGGGTTCTCGAGAGACGAGGTCTTCATCACCAACATCCTGAAGAGCCGCCCGCCCGGGAACGCCGATCCCGCGCCGCACCAGGTCCAGGCCTGCCTCCCGTACCTGGAGCGACAGATCGAGCTGCTTCGGCCGGCGGTGATCCTGGCCCTGGGACGTCATGCGGCGCGGACCTTGCTCGGCACGGACGGCTCGATGGCCGCGCTGCGCGGGCGGGTCTTCGAGTTCCGGGGCGTTCCGCTGGTGGCGACCTACCATCCGGCGGCGCTGCTCCGGAACCCGCAGCTCAAACGCCCTACCTGGGAGGACGTTCAGCTCGCGCGCCGGGTCTACGACGAGCGGATGGGGGAAAAGGAGACGCCCGATGGATGATGTTCTGGTTGCCCAGGGTCCACGCAGCCGGCAAGCGTTGCGAGTTCCGCCGCATTCGGATGAAGCGGAAATCTCGGTGCTTGGGGCGATGCTTCTGGAGGAGACGGCGGCTGACGAGGCGATGGAGACGCTCTCTGAGGACGATTTTCATCAGCCCGCACATAGACACATCTTCCGCGCGATCGCCAACATCAGGGACCAGGGCCATGCCTCGGATGCCATGGCCGTACGCGAGGAGCTGAGGCGCATCGGACTCTTGGAGGAGTCCGGCGGCGCGGAGTACCTCGCTCGAATCGTGGACATCGTTCCTACGGCGGCCAATCTCAAATACCATGTCAGGATCGTCCTCGACCTGGCCATCAAGAGAAGGCTGATCTCGGCGGGAACGCAGATCGCCTCCGAGGCTTATGACTCGCCTGACGATGCGGACGATCTGCTGAACCGGGCCGAGGCCAGAATCTTCGGTCTGTCCGAGCATCGCTTCAAGAAATCGTTCCTCCCGATCAGCCAGCTCTTGCACGGGGCCATCAATCAGCTCGAATCCCTCTCCTCCCGAAAGGAGAAGATCACCGGGGCACCCTCCGGACTGGCCGACCTGGACAACCTCACGGCAGGGTTCCAGTTGGGCGATCTGATCATCGTGGCGGGAAGGCCGTCGACCGGCAAAACGAGCCTGTGCTTGAACATCGCTGCCCACGTGGCCATCGAGCGAGACCTTCCGGTCGCCATCTTCAGCCTCGAAATGTCGATGGAACAACTGGTGATGAGAATGATCGCCACAGAAGGACTCGTGTCTCTCCACGATCTGCGAACGGGGCGCGCCACGAGCGAGCAGTGGAAGAGAGTCGCGGATGCCTGTGATCGCTTGAGAAGGGCTGCGATCTACATCGATGACAGCGGGCTCCTCAGCGTGCACGACATGCGCGCCAAGGCTCGACGGCTGAAGCAGCAGAGAGACATCGGCCTGGTGATCGTGGACTATCTCCAGCTGATGGAGGGGCGGACCCGAGCGGAGAATCGTCAACAGGAGATCGCGGAGATATCGAGGTCGTTGAAGGCCCTGGCGAAGGAGCTCAACATCCCGGTGATGGCCCTCTCTCAGCTGTCGCGGGCTCCGGAGCAGCGGACCAGTGATCAGCGGCCTCGTCTGTCCGACCTTCGCGAAAGCGGCGCCATCGAGCAGGATTCGGATCTGGTCCTGTTCCTTTATCGGGAGAAGCCGGGTCGCGACGGGCAGCCACGAGAGCAGGCGGGGGGCGCGGTAACCGAGCTCATCATCGGCAAGAACCGCAACGGTCCCACGGGGACGGTCGAGGTCGTGTTCCTCGAGGAATTCATGCGCTTCGACGATCTGGCGCGGCACGACGCGATGCCGTGACCGCCCGCCCCCGGACCCGTTTCACCTGCACCTCCTGCGGCGCCGTCGCCCCGCGGTGGGCGGGCCGGTGCCCGGACTGCGGGGAGTGGAACACGCTGGTCGAGGAGCGGGTCGAGCCGGGTGGGACCCGGCGGGCGGGGGACGGCGCGCCGGTCCACCGGCTGGCCGACGTGGACGCCGCCGAGC
>DATEDS010000247.1:0-3894 GCA_035281565.1 Gemmatimonadota bacterium | reverse complement strand
CGGATGCGGACGATGCCACCTGGTACGACGCGGTCGAGCTCGCGGTGACGGGGGGCGAGTACGGGGAGCCGGGATGGAAGGCCTTGGGTCAGGTGATGGCAGGTGACAACTGGGACCCCGACCTGGGTGGCGGAGACGACTCCTCGTTTCTCGCGCTCCAGGGAATCGCCGGCTTCCACGTTCCGGTCTACCGCGTCCCCTACCTGATCGGCGTGGAGCCGATCCTTCGGTTCGCCTGGGCCGACCCCGACACCGACGCCGACGACGACCACGCGCTTCTCGCGACGCCAGGCGTCAACGTGTACTTCCACGAGCGGGTCAAGACGCAGGTCCAGGCCGACTTCCTGTCGCCGGCCGAGGGCGACGACGAAGTGGCCTTCCGCGTCCATACCGTGCTGGAGTTCTGAGCGCGGCTCCCGGTCGATCGCTCCCGTCATAATTCGGCAACAATCCCCCAGTAGACTCGTAGCGGACTCTCACAGGAGCGTAGAGAATGCGACGTTCGATCCAGATCCTCGCCGGCGCCGGCCTGGCGGCCGCCCTGGCATGCGGCGGCGGCGAGTCGGCCCCCGAAGGAACCCTCTCGGGTCCCGTCGAGATCGACGGCTCGAGCACGGTTTACCCCATCTCCGAAGCCGTGGCCGAGGAGTTCCAGATCGCCAACCCCGAGACCCGGGTCGCGGTCGGCGTCTCCGGCACGGGCGGGGGCTTCAAGCGGTTCTGCGCCGGCGAGACCGACGTCTCGAACGCCTCGCGCCCGATCGACGACGAAGAGGCCGCGGCCTGCGAGCAGAACGGCGTCCGATTCACCGAGGTCCGGGTGGCGTGGGACGGCCTGTCCGTCGTGACCAACCCGTCCAACGATTTCGTCCAGTGCCTGACGATCGACGAGCTCAAGCGCATCTGGGAGCCGGGCAGCACGATCGACAACTGGAGCCAGGTGCGGAGCGGGTTCCCCAACAAGAATCTGGTGCTCTACGGGCCGGGCACCGACTCCGGCACGTTCGACTACTTCACCGAGTCCGTCGTGGGGGAGACCGACGCCAGCCGGCCCGACTACACGGCCAGCGAGGACGACAACGTGCTGGTGCAGGGCGTCCAGGGCGATCCCGGCGCGCTCGGCTACTTCGGCTTCGCCTATTACGAGGAGAACGCGGACCGGCTGAAGCTCCTGGGCGTCGATGGAGGCACGGGATGCATCCAGCCGTCGGTTCAGACGATCGAGTCCCAGACCTACGCGCCGCTCAGCCGGCCGCTCTTCATCTACGTGAGTGACGTGGGTCTCGCGAAGCCGCAGGTCGAGGCGTTCGTCGAGTTCCATCTCCAGGAGGGCGCGGAGCTCGTGCGCTCGGTGGGGTACATCCCGCTGCAGCCGGAGCAGTACGCGGACGAGCTCGCCAAGGTGCGGCAGCTGGCGGGGCGCGCCGCGGAGACGGCGCCGGCAGGCGAGGACACGACCGCCGCCCAGTGAGCGAGCCGGCGGTCATCGAAGTGGCACGGCGCCCGGGGGGCGGGATTCCCGCTCCCGCCGGCGGCCTGCGGGGCGCGCGCTCGCGGACGGCGAAGGAAGCCGTGATCGGCGCGCTGCTGTTCGGCGCCGGCGCCGTCTCGATCCTGACGACGATCGGGATCATCGCGGTCCTGGTGTGGGAGTCGCTAGGGTTCTTCCGCCGCGTGTCAGTGTTGGAGTTCCTGACCGGCACGAAGTGGACGCCCCTCTTCGTGCCGGAGCACTTCGGGGTCCTGCCCCTGGTCGTCGGCTCGGTTCTCGTATCGATCATCGCCGCCCTGATCGCGATCCCGCTGGGGCTGGGGTCGGCGATCTACCTGAGCGAGTTCGCGCCGGAGCGCCTGCGGCGCTTCCTCAAGCCGGTCCTCGAGATCCTGGCCGGGGTGCCGTCGGTCGTGTACGGCTACTTCGCGCTGACGTTCGTAACGCCGGTCCTTCAGTCATTGATCCCCGGGCTCCAGCTGTTCAACGCGCTCTCGGCCGGGATCGTGGTCGGCATCATGGTCCTGCCGCTGATCGCCGCGCTATCGGAGGACGCGATGAACGCGGTTCCGCGGGGACTGCGGCAAGGAGCCTACGCGCTCGGCGCGACGAAGTTCGAGGTCGCCACCCGGGTCGTGACCCCGGCCGCGCTATCGGGCATCGTGGCCTCCTTCATCCTGGCGATCTCGCGGGCGATCGGCGAGACGATGGCGGTCGTCCTCGCTGCCGGCATGACGCCCAATCTCACGTTCGACGTGCGCGAATCGATCCAGACCCTGACCGCCTACATCGTCCAGGTGAGCCTCGGCGACACGCCGTTCGGCTCGATCGAGTACCAGTCCATCTTCGCGGTGGGGCTTCTGCTGTTCCTGGTCACGCTTGGGATGAACGTCTTCGGACGCTGGTTCCTGAAGCGCTACCGGGAGGAGTACGCGTGAGCGCGCTGAGCGTCGGGTCCTCCGCGGAAGCCAGGCGCAGCCTCGAAGCGCCTCCGGAGCTGATCGCCCGCCGGCGGCGTGGCAAGGTGTTCCAGTACCTGTGCCTGGCCGCGACGCTGGTCGGCGTGATCACGCTGGTCGTGCTGCTGGCCGACGTGCTGATCGACGGCATCGCGTGGCTGACCCCCACGTTCTTCACGGAGTTTCCGTCGCGCATCCCTGCGCGGGCGGGGATAAAGTCGGCCCTCTACGGCACTATCTGGCTGATGGGTCTCTGCGCCCTGATTTCGTTCCCGCTCGGAGTCGCGGCCGCGATCTGGCTCGAGGAGTACGCGAGAAAGGGAAGGCTCCAGTCCGTGATCCAGACCAACATCGCCAACCTGGCCGGTGTGCCGTCGATCGTCTACGGTATCCTCGGGCTGGCGGTCTTCGTGCGCTGGCTGGTCCCGTTCACGGGTGGCCGGAGCGTGATCTCGGGGGCGCTCACCCTCACGCTCCTGATCCTTCCGACCTTGATCATCGCGAGCCAGGAAGCGATCCGGGCGGTGCCGGGCTCGATCCGTGAGGCGTCGTACGGCCTGGGGGCGACGAAGTGGCAGACCGTGCGGCATCACGTCGTGCCGAACGCCATGCCGGGCATTCTGACCGGGACGATCCTGGCCCTGTCTCGTGCGATCGGCGAGACGGCGCCGCTCATCATGATCGGCGCGCTGACGTTCATCGCCTTCGTGCCCGACGGCCCGCGAGACCAGTTCACTGTGCTGTCGATCCAGATCTACAACTGGGCCAGCCGCCCGCAGGCCGATTTCCAGCATCTCGCCGCCGCCGCGATCATCGTGCTGCTGATCCTGCTGCTCTCGATGAACGCCCTCGCAATCTGGCTCCGCAACCGGTATCGAAGGGAGTGGTGAGTCGATGCCGACGATTCGGGTGAGCGCAGACGGAGGGGCCGCGCTGGAGACGCGCGACGTCCGGGTCCGCTACGGGGATGCCGAGGCGATCAAAGGAATCACGATGGAGATCCCGCGCAATCGCGTGGTGGCGCTGATCGGCCCGTCGGGATGCGGCAAGTCGACGCTCCTGCGCTGTTTCAACCGGATGAACGACCTGGTCCCGTCGGCGACCGTGACCGGCGAGGTGCTGTTCCACGGCGAGAATCTGTACGCCGACCACGTGGACCCCGTCGAGGTGCGGCGCCGGATTGGAATGGTCTTCCAGAAGCCCAACCCGTTTCCCAAGTCGATCTACGACAACGTCGCCTTCGGACCGCGGCTCTATGGCCGGCCGCCGGATCTCGACGACATCGTCGAGCGCTCGCTGCGCCAGGCGGCGCTGTGGGACGAGGTGAAGGACCGACTCCGGACCAGTGCCGTGGCCCTCTCGGGCGGCCAGCAGCAGCGACTCTGCATCGCCCGAACCGTCGCGCCCTCGCCCGAAGTCGTCCTGCTGGACGAGCCGACCGCG
>DATEDS010000246.1:0-3522 GCA_035281565.1 Gemmatimonadota bacterium | reverse complement strand
CGTCGCAGAGGGTTTCGCCCGTCCGGGTGTCCTTGAGCCCCACCAGGGCGGCGATGTCGCCCGTGTAAAGGTCCTCCCGCTCCTCCCGCTTGTTGGCGTGCATCTGGAGGATCCGGCCGACCCGCTCCTTCCGGTCCTTGTTGGCGTTCCAGACGTACGAGCCGCTCTTCAGGACCCCCGAGTAGACGCGGATGAAGGTCAACTTCCCGACGTGCGGGTCGGTCATGATCTTGAACGCCAGCGCGGCAAAGGGACCGTCGTCCTTGGGCGCCCGTTCCACGTGGTCGTCCTTGTGCGGATGATGCCCCGTCACAGGCGGGACGTCCAGCGGCGAAGGCAGATAGTCGACGACCGCATCCAGCAGCGGCTGGACGCCCTTGTTCTTGAACGCCGTCCCGCACAGAACCGGCGTGATCCCGACCTTGACGGTGGCCGCGCGGACCGCGTGGCGGATCTCGTCCACGGTCAGCACGGCGCCCTCCAGGTACTTCTCGATCAGCTCGTCGTCGTACTCGACCGCGGCTTCGACGAGCTCATGACGGAGCTCCTCGACCTGCTCCTTGTAGGCTTCCGGCACAGGATTCCGCGTGTAGGTCGCGCCCAGCGAGTCGTCGTCCCAGATCAAGGCCTCGCGAGTGACGACGTCGATGATCCCGGTGAACAGCTCGCCCTCGCCCATCGGGATCTGGACCGGATGCGCCTTGGCGCCCAGCCGCTCCCGCATCATCTGGACGGCTCCCATGTAGTCGGCGCCGACCCGATCCATCTTGTTGACGAAGGCGATCCGCGGGACCCCGTACTTGTCGGCCTGCCGCCACACCGTCTCGGACTGCGGCTCGACCCCGCCCACCGCGCAGAACAGCGCGATCGCGCCGTCCAGGACGCGCAGGCTGCGCTCCACCTCGACCGTGAAGTCCACGTGACCCGGCGTGTCGATGATGTTGATGCGATGGTCCCGCCAGTAGCAGGTCGTCGCCGCGGAGGTGATGGTGATCCCGCGCTCCTGTTCCTGCTCCATCCAGTCCATCGTCGCCGTACCCTCGTGCACCTCGCCCAGCTTGTGGCTGCGCCCGGTGTAGTAGAGGATGCGCTCCGTGGTCGTGGTCTTACCGGCATCGATGTGGGCCATGATGCCGATGTTGCGCAGTCTCTCGAGTGGTGTCCGTCTCGCCATGTCGCTTCCGCGCGTATCCGCGTTCCTCATCGTCTTCCGGTCGCGCGCTCCGGCGCGAACCGGACACAGGCGGACCCGGGCCGGAAGGACCGGTCCGCGTCCGACGATCGCTTATCCTGGAGACCCGCCGTCGTCGCCGCCCCCCCGGGCGCGCCCCGACGCGGGGCTGAAGACCTGCCGTGCGCCAGCGGGCCGTCCGGGGCCGTTCGCCACGGAGGCCGTAAGCGCGTTCCTCGCCTGGTGGCGGGGTCCCTCGGACCGCCGCCCGTTCGCCGCCTGGCCGGCCTAGAGCGTCCGGCCTACCAGCGGTAGTGCGCGAAGGCCTTGTTCGCCTCCGCCATGCGGTGGACTTCCTCCTTGCGGCGGATCGTCGCACCGTCACTCTTCGACGCCGCGATGAGCTCGCCGGCCAGCCGCTCGGCCATCGTCTTCTCGCCCCGCTCCCGGGCGAACCCGATCAGCCAGCGCATGGCCAGCGCCACCTGCCGGTCCGGCCGGACCTCGGTCGGCACCTGGTAGGTGGCGCCACCCACCCGCCGCGACTTGACCTCGAGCTGCGGACGGGCGTTCGAGAGAGCCTGGCGGAAGACCTGCATGCCCGGCTGGCCCGTCTTGGCCTCGATGTTCTCCAGGGCGCCGTAGAAGATCCGCTCGGCGACGCTCTTCTTCCCGTCGACCATCAGGCAGTTCACGAACTTGGCCGCCTGCTTGTCCCCGTACTTGGGGTCGCCGGGAATCTCGCGCTTGAGGGCCTGGGTGCGGCGGCTCATGGCGTCTCCTAGCGCGGCCGCTTGGCGCCGTACTTCGAGCGGCCCTGCTTCCGGTCCTGGACCCCCGAGGCGTCGAGCGTGCCCCGGACGATGTGGTACCGGACACCCGGCAGGTCCTTGACCCGGCCGCCCCGGATCAGGACGATCGAGTGCTCCTGCAGGTTGTGCCCCTCGCCCGGGATGTACGCGGTCACCTCGTAGCCGTTCGTGAGCCGCACACGGGCCACCTTGCGGAGGGCCGAGTTCGGCTTCTTGGGCGTCGTCGTGTAGACGCGCGTGCAGACCCCGCGCCGCTGCGGGCAGTCGGTGAGCGCCGGGGCGCTGGTCTTGTGCTTGATCTGCTTACGGCCCTTCCGGACCAGCTGATTGATCGTCGGCACGCTCTTGCCTCGCTCCGCCCTTCGGGGGCGGCCGGAATCCGCGAAAAAATGCGCGTCCATGTCCCCCGGACGCGCGCCATGTCCAAAAGGCTAGGTCCCGAAAGTTTCGAGACTTATGAAAATAGCGCCACAGCAACCCGCGTCAAGGGCGGCCGACCGCGCCGCCGACCCCCATCTGGATATTCAAGAACGTTCTAATTGTATGCAAGACTGAGCAACCGGCGCCGGCCGGTGGGATCGTGCGGGCGGCGATCCGCCGCCGCCGTGTGCGCGGGAGCGAGGGGAGACCCGCAGGCGCGAAGCGCCGAGGAGGCTCCCCGAAGCGGAGCGCCGGCGCCGCCGGATCGTCGCCCGCACGATAGCAGCCAGGGGGGCCCGCTCGCGCGATGTCGCAGAGCCCCTACGCCCCGGCCGGCTCCTCCTCGGCCTCCGCAGCCTCCAGCTCCTCGAGCTCTTCCTCCTCCATGAGCTCGGCCTCGGCCGCCGCGCGGGCCGCCGCCGCGGCTCGGGCCGCCGCCGCCTCGGCCTCGGCTTCGGCCGCCAGCTCCTCGAGCTTGGGCAGCGGGAACTCGACCGCCTTGTAGCGCAGGGTCCCGGTGCCGGCCGGGATCAGATGGCCGATGATGATGTTCTCCTTCAGGCCCGCCAGCTCGTCCCGCTTGCCGGAGAGCGCCGCCTCCGTCAGGACGCGGGTCGTCTCCTGGAACGAGGCGGCCGAGATGAACGACTCGGTCGTCAGCGCGGCCTTCGTGATCCCCAGGAGCAGTGGCTCCGACGTGGCCGGGTCACCGTCCACCTTGAGGATCTCCTCGTTGGCGCGGCGGAACGTCACCTTGTCGACGTGCTCCCCCTCCAGCAGGTCCGTGTCGCCGGGGTTCGCAATCCGCACCTTCTGCAGCATCTGGCGCACGATCACCCCGATGTGCTTGTCGTGGATCTTGACGCCCTGAAGCCGGTACACCTCCTGGATCTCGTTGAGCAGGTACTCCTGGACCTCGCGCGGGCCCTTGATCCGCAGGATGTCGTGCGGGTTGACGGGACCCTCGCTGAGCCGGTCGCCGGCCCGCACCACGTCGCCCTCGTGGACCCTGAGGTGCTTGCCGTGCGGGATGAGGTACGTCCGCTGCTCGCCCTGCTCGGGAGTGACCAGGATCTCCCGGTTCCCGCGCACGATGCGCCCGAACTCGACCCGGCCGTC
>DATEDS010000245.1:0-13067 GCA_035281565.1 Gemmatimonadota bacterium | reverse complement strand
GAGCTCGAACGGATCGGCTCGGGAACTCCCGAGCTGGACCGGCTCCTGGGCGGCGGGATCGTCGCCGGCGGCCTCTATCTGGTCGGCGGGGAGCCCGGGATCGGCAAGTCGACCCTTCTCCTCCAGCTGGCGGGACGCCTGGCCGAGGGCGGACGTTCGGTCCTCTACCTGGCCGGCGAGGAGTCGCCGGCCCAGATCCGGATCCGGGCCGAGCGGCTGGGGGTCGATACGGGCGGCGTCCTGGTGGCCGCCGGGACCGAGCTGGAGGCTCTCCTGGCGGCCTGCGAACGCGCGCGGCCGGCGGTCGTCGTCTGCGACTCGGTCCAGACGGTCTACGATCCGGCTCTCTCGAGCGCGCCCGGGTCGGTGTCCCAGGTCCGCGCCGCGGCCGGGGCCTTCCAGCGGCTCTGCAAGTCGACCGGCACGGCCGCCTTCCTGGTCGGGCACGTCACCAAGGGAGGCGGGATCGCCGGCCCCAAGACCCTCGAGCACGCGGTGGACGCGGTCCTCCAGTTCGACGGCGACGTCCAGCACGAGCATCGCGTCCTCCGGGCGCTCAAGAACCGCTTCGGCTCGACGCACGAGATCGCCGTCTTCACGATGACGGGGTCGGGGCTGGAGACGGTCGAGAACCCGTCGTCGTTCTTTCTCGATCCCGAGCGGTTCGCGAACCCGGCTCCCGGGTCCGCGCACGTCGCGAGCCTCGAGGGAACGCGACCGCTCCTGATCGAGATCCAGGCACTCGTCGCCCGGAGCCCGTACGGGACGCCACAACGAGTTGCCGGAGGTTTCGACGCGCGCCGGATGTCGCTCCTGCTGGCCGTCCTGGAGAAGCGGGCCGGTTACGCGGTCGGCGGGCGCGACGTGTTCCTGAACGTGGTCGGCGGCCTGACCTTGAGCGAGCCGGCGGTCGACCTGGGGGTCGTCGTGGCGCTCGCTTCGAGCCACGCCGACCGGCCGGTCCGGCCGGGCACGGTCGTGTTCGGCGAGGTCGGTCTGACGGGAGAGATCCGCCGCGTCCGGCACGCCTCCGCCCGTCTCCGGGAGGCCGGGCGGCTCGGATTCCGACGTGCCGTCGTCGGGGGTGGCGGAAACGGGGTCGATACGGAGATCTTACAGGCGATGGACCACGAAATGAGTCTCCAGGCCGCCTCATCGGTCCGTGACGCCGTGCGGCTCGCGCTCGAGCCGTGATGGATCCGGGCCATAGCAACACGCCGCCCATCATTCCATACATCCGGCGGCGACTCATTCCACGGGAGGAACCGCATGAGATACCTGCGTGTGATCTTCGCCATCCTGATCCTCTGGGCGGGCGTGGGGGCCGCGCTGCTGGAACCCGACTGGGTGACGTACACGGTCCTGGGGACGGGAGGCGCGGTGCTCCTCCTGACCCTGCTCCTGGAGGCGCGGATCCGGCAGAGCGACGCCCGACAGGTCCTGACCGCCGGCATCGGGCTCGCGCTCGGGTTGGCGCTGGCGGCCCTGGTGCTGGCGATCGCCAGCGGCATTCCGGCGGTTGCCGATTACGTCGGCACGGACCCCCGGATCGCGACGTTCGCGATCTCGCTGTTCGTGATCGTCTGCGGCTACCTCGGGGCCGTGGTCGGTCGCGCGGTCACGCATGACCTGACGCTGTTCCGGCAGCCGGAAGCGGACGGTGGTAAAGGCACCCGCTTCCTGGTCGGCGAGAAGTCCCTGATCGACGGCCGGATCGTCCGCCTGGCCGAGAGCCCCCTGCTGTCCGGCGAGATCATCGTTCCGCGCTTCGTCGTTGACCAGCTGAACGAGATGGTCGCGAGCCACGTTCCCCTGGAGAGGTTCCGGGGCGAGCGCGGGCTGGAGAGTCTCAAGCGCCTCCAGCAGAACCGGCTGCGGCCCATTTTCATCCGCGAGCTCGACCTCCTGCACGGCGAGATCGAGGGCGTCCTCGACTACGCGGTCCAGCACGACGCCCGCATCGTGACCCACAACCCGGCGCTCATCAAGGAAGCCGCCCGGCGCGGGATCCCGATCGTCAACCTGGACGAGATCGCGCGGATGCTCGAGCCGGAGATCCTCTCGGGGGACGAGCTGGTGGTTCGTCTGGTGAAGCCGGGCAAGGAGAAGGAACAGGCCGTCGGTTATCTCGAGAACGGGAACATGGTCGTCGTCGAGGACGCGCGCGAGGACATCGGCCGGACGGTTCGGGTGGCGGTGACGGGGCTTCACCAGACGCGGGCGGGGACCCTGATCTTCGCGAAGAAGAGGGGCGAGCCGGGTCAGGGGCCGGCTTCCGAGTCGGAGTTCGGCACGCACGAGGCGGTCGAGGGGGCCGGTCGCTCCTGATCCCCGACGCGGCGGTGCTGGTGGCCGCGGGACAGGGCCTCCGGATGGGCGGCGGGGCGAAGCAGTTCCGCCTGCTGGGAGGGCGGCCCGCGATGTGCTGGGCGGCGCGGCCGCTCCTCGAGGCGCTGTCGGGCCCGCTGGTCCTGGTCCTGCCCCCCGAGCGGCTGGAGGAGGGAGAGGATCTGTTCCGCGCCCATCTGCCGGGCTCCGGGAGCCGTCTGCGGGTGGCCCCGGGCGGCTCCCGCCGCCAGGACTCGGTCAAGGTGGGGCTCCGCTCGATTCCGGAAGCCGACACCGTGCTCGTCCACGACGCCTCGCGGCCGTTCGCGTCGCGCGCGCTTTGTGAGCGGGTCGCGCGCAGGGCCGCCGGCGGGCGCGCGGTCCTGCCGGCCCTGCCGATCCACGACACGCTGAAAGAGGTGGCCGGAGAGCGCGTCATCGCGACCCGCGACCGGAGCCGCTTCGTGGCCGCCCAGACCCCGCAGGGGTTTCCGCGGGCGATCCTGAGCCGGGCGCACGAGGAGGTCGGTCCCGAGGAGGCCACCGACGACGCCGAGCTGTGCGAGCGGCTGGGATACCCGGTGACCTGGCTCCCCGGCGAGGACCTCAACCGGAAGCTCACCGACGCCGCCGACTGGTGGTGGGCCGAGCGCACCATCGCCCATGGCGGGATCCGGTGGTAAAGATCGTCCGCACCGGGATCGGCTTCGACGTCCATCGCTTTGCGGAGGGCCGGCGGCTGGTCCTGGGCGGGGTCGAGATCGACCACCCGCGGGGGCTCGCCGGACATTCGGACGCCGACGTTCTCTGCCACGCGATCGCCGACGCGATCCTGGGTGCGGCCGCGCTCGGGGACATCGGCCATCACTTCCCGCCCGACGATCCGCGGTGGAAGGACGCCGACAGCCGGGACGTCCTGCGCCTCGTCGCCGTCCGTCTGCGCGAGGCCGGCTGGGAAATCGCGAACGTCGACGCCACCGTGCTCGCCGAGGCGCCCAGGATCGGCCCGTACGCGGACAGGATGAGGTCGGAGATCGCCGCCGCCCTCTCGATCCGGGCGGGCGAAGTGGGCGTCAAGGCGACGACCATGGAGGGCCTGGGGCCGATCGGGCGCGGAGAGGGGATCGCCGCGTTGGCGGTGGCGACGGTCCGTCGCCTCGCGGAGTGATCGCCCATCTCGAGTGTGCCCGCTGCCAGCGGGCCCACCCGGCCGATCGGCTCCAGAACCTGTGCGTCTGCGGCGGCCCGCTCCTCGTCCGCTACGACCTGGCCGCGATCGGTGGGCGATGGCGACCGGAGGACCTGGTGGGGCGCGGCGTGTGGCGCTATCGGGAGGTCCTGCCGGTCGCCCGGGACGAAGAGCCGCTCACGCTCGGAGAGGGCGGGACGCCGCTCCTCCGCTCCCGGCGGGTCGGTCCGGCGGCGGGCCTGGCGGAACTCCTCCTCAAGGACGAGACCCTGAACCCGACGGGCTCCTTCAAGGCGCGCGGTCTCGCGGTCGCGGTCCACCGCGCCCTCTCCCTCGGTGCCGAGCGGATCGTCCTCCCGAGCGCCGGGAACGCGGGCAGTGCCGCGGCCGCCTACGCCGCGGCCGCAGGGATCGCGTGTTCGGTCGTCGTTCCGCGTGGCACCCCGGCGCCGATCGTGGCCGAGACCCGCGCCTACGGCGCGACGGTCGAGCTGGTGGACGGGTCGATCGCCGACGCCGGTCGCCGGGCACGGGAGCTGTGCGACGAAACGGGCGGGTTCGACGTCTCCACGCTTCGCGAGCCGTACCGGGTGGAGGGGAAGAAGACGATGGGGTACGAGCTGGCCGAGGATCTCGGCTGGACGCTCCCCGACGCGATCGTGTATCCGACCGGCGGCGGTACCGGTCTGATCGGCATGTGGAAGGCGTTCGAGGAGCTCGAGGGCCTGGGCTGGCTCGGGTCGCGGAGACCGCGGATGATCGCGGTCCAGGCGGCGGGGTGCGCGCCGATCGTCCACGCCTTCGAAGCCGGGGCGACCTGCGCCGAGCCGGTAGCGGATCCCCGGACCGTGGCGAGCGGGTTGCGGGTGCCATCGGCGATCGGCGACTTCCTCATGCTCGACATCCTCCGCCGCTCGGAGGGGACGGCCCTCGCCGTGACCGACGAGGAGCTGCTGGAGGGCGCCCGCCGGCTGGCCCGCGAGGAGGGAATCCTGGCCGGCCCCGAGGCCGGCGCCGCCCTTGCCGCGCTGCCCGCGCTCCTCGAACGGGGGCTCGTCGCCCGCGACGACCGGATCGTCCTCTTCATCACCGGCCACGGTCTCAAGTACCCGGCGATCACGGAGCCCGGTTAGGTTGGCTCCCGTGAAGGTCGGTTATCTGGACATGTTCTCGGGCGTCAGCGGCGACATGCTGCTGGGCGCATGCCTGGACGCCGGTGTGCCGCTGGCCGAGCTGCGCGAGGCCCTGGCCCCGCTGGAGCTGAACGGCGTTCGCCTCGACGCCGAGCGGATCGAGCGTCACGGGATCGCCGCGACCCGCTGTCGGGTCGTGGTGCCGGATTCGGCCGCGGCGCGCCATCTCCCCGAGATCCTGGACCGGATCGGAACCGCCGCGCTCCCCGGCCGGGTGACCGAGCGGGCGACGGCGGTCTTCCGCCGCCTCGCCGCCGCCGAGGCCGCCGTCCACGGCATCACGCCGGAGGAGGTCCACTTCCACGAGGTCGGCGCGCTGGACGCGATCGTCGACGTGGTGGGGGGCGCGTGGTGCCTCGACCGGCTCGGTCTGGAACGGCTCCACGCCTCCCGCTTCACGCTCGGACGGGGCTGGACCGAGGCGGCCCACGGCCGGATGCCGGTCCCCCCACCGGCCGTCCTGGAGCTGGTCCGTGGGTGGGAGGTCGAGGACGGGGGCGTCGAGGCCGAACTGACGACGCCGACCGGAGCGGCGCTGGTCACGACCCTCGCCTCGGGACGCGGCATGCCGCCCTCGTTCGTTCCCGAAGCGACCGGATACGGCGCCGGGGCGCGCGACCTCGACGATCGGCCGAACCTGCTACGGCTCGTCGTCGGCTGGGTGGAGGAGGGCGTAGTGGAAGGTCTGGCCATCGTCGAGACCGACCTGGACGACCTCTCCCCCCAGCTCTTCGAGCCCCTGGCCGAGGGGCTCTACCGGGCCGGAGCACGCGAGGTCCATTGGACGGCGGTCCAGATGAAGAAGCAGCGCCCCGGAACGACCGTCCGGATCCTGGCGCCGATCGACCGCGTGCCCGAGCTCGGACGGACCCTCTTCCGGGAGACGACCACCCTGGGGTATCGCTGGTGGCCCGTCCGGCGGGAGATCCTGGCCCGCGAAGCGGCCACCGCACGCACGCGGTGGGGCGAGGTCCGGGTGAAGCGGATCCGTCGCCCCGACGGGAAGGTCGAGATCCGTCCCGAGTACGAGGCGTGCCGACGGATCGCCGCGGAGACCGGGCTCCCCGTGCGCGAGGTCATGGCGGCGATCGCGGCCGATCTCGGCCCCCCGCGGGATGACGGACTGGAACCGACTCCGGAGTGGGCGGTATAATCCGGTGTCATTCGCACCCCATCCTACTTCTGGAGGACATGCATGAAGCGTTTGCTGCTCGCCGCGGCGCTGGTTCTGCTCGGGGCCGATCTGACGTACGGTCAGACGTGCCAGGCGTTCGTGAACGGGGCGAAGGCCCGGATCTCGAAGAACAAGTGGGAGGATGCCAACAAGGTCCTCGGCGAGAATGCGGGCGATTGCACCGACAACGCCGAGTACCGCTACCTCTACGGCATCACTCTGGCGCGCGTGTCGCCCGACTCGACGCCGAAGGCGCTCGGCGAGCTCGCGGTGGCGGACAGCCTGAACGGCAATCCGGGGGCCGAGGACGAGCTCCAGGCCAACATCGACCAGGCCTATCGCGCGCTGTGGGGTCCGATGGTGAACGACGGCGTGCGGCTCCTCTCGGAGGGGGACGTGGAAGCTGCCCATGCGAAACTGGCGGCGGCCGTCGAGATCCGTCCCGAGGGCAAGGAGGGCCGGCTCGGATTGGGCGCCGTCCATCAGGCTCGCAAGGAGTACGACCTGGCGATCGAGCAGTACAACAAGGCGCTCGAGATCGATCCCGCCTACAAGCAGGCCCTGATCCGCCTCGGACAGACGTACCAGCTCAAGGCCGAGGAGGCGGCCGCGGCCGGGAACTCCGCTCAGGCCGAGCAGGTCGCCGGCCAGGCCGCCGGAGTTTACGAGAGCTATCTGGCGACCAACCCCGACGACATCGAGGTGAAGATCCAGCTCGCCGGGCTGCACGCGACCCTGGGCAACATGGACAAGGCGGAACCCATCATCCGGGAGATCATGGCCTCGGACAGCGTGGACGTGGACGTGTTCACGGACTTCGGCTTCCGGCTGGCCAATGCGCAGCAGCTCGACCTGGCCGAGCAGCTCCTGTCGACGGCGGTCACGATGAGCGACTCCATGAGCGCCGAGCCGCTCCAGTATCTGGCGTTCGTCAAGATCCAGAAGGAGGACCTGGAAGGCGCCAAGGCGGTCCTGACCAAGCAGATCGAGCTCGAGCCCGACAACCCCGAGGCCTGGGAGTATCTCGGCTACGTGCGCCGCGACCTGGGGGACACCGAGGGCGCCCAGGAGGCCTTCGGGAAGGCCGAGGCGATTCCGCTCCAGCTCGAAGGCATGCGGATGAACCAGAGGGCCGACAAGACGTGGCAGGTCGAGGCGACCTTCTCGAACCGCACCGAGCAGCCCGTCCAGAACCTGAAGATCAAGTTCGTCCTGGTCTCGGTGGACGGGCAGATCCTGGAAACCAAGGAAGCGGAATTGGCCGGCGAGCCGCTGGCGGCGGGGCAGGCCGAGAACGTGACGGTGGAGTTTGCGAGCCAGGCGGACAACCCGCGCGTCCGCTTCGATATCCTGTAACGCCCTTAGGCACCGTTAAGAACTGGACGGCGGGCTCGCGAGGGCCCGCCGTCCGACGTTTCCGGGTCGTTGACGCTTCCGCGGCCCGCGGATAGACTAGCCGGATCGCCGCGCGAGCGGGCGTAATTCAGTGGTAGAATGCCAGCTTCCCAAGCTGGACGTCGCCGGTTCGAATCCGGTCGCCCGCTCCATCCTCCATTTCCATCGGGAAAGCCGCGGGTCGCCGAGATGTCCGCCCGGATCACCGGCCTCCACCACGTCACCGCGATCGCCGGGCGCGCATTCGAGAACCTGGATTTCTACACGACGACGCTGGGCCTCCGGCTGGTCAAGAAGTCGGTCAACCAGGACGACCCGGGCACCTATCATCTCTTCTACGCCGACGCCGAAGGTTCGCCCGGGACGGACGTGACGTTCTTCCCATGGGAGTCGATGGGTCCGGGCCGGAAGGGGACCGGGCTCACGGTCGAGCTCGCCCTGGCGGTCCCGCCGGGGAGCCTCGAGTTCTGGCGGGCGCGGCTGAGCGAGCTCTCGGTGAAGGTGGGGGACCCGGAGGAGCGGTTCGGCGAGCGGACCCTGCCGCTCCTGGATCCGCACGGGCTCGAGCTGGCGCTGGTCGAGACCGGCGACGCGCGAGAGTTCGCGCCGTGGGAAAAGAGCCCGGTCTCGGCCCACCTTCAGATCCAGGGCCTTCACGCGGTCCGGCTCTGGGAGGCGGACCGGGCCCGGACCGAGGCGTTCCTGACGGACGTGCTGGGGTTCGCGCCGGTCGGCGAGGAGTCGGGCTGGCGCCGCCATTCGCTCGGCGAAGCGGGATCGGGGAGGCTCGTGGAGATCCGGGAGCGGCGGGACGTCCGGCGCGGAACGTGGGGAAGGGGGAGCGTCCACCACGTCGCTTGGCGGGTGCCGGACGACGCGGCGCAGATGGAGGTTCGCGCGCGGGTGGCCGAGGCGGGTCTTCGGCCGACCAACGTCATCGACCGGTTCTGGTTCCGGTCCGTGTACTTCCGGGAGCCGGGGGGAGCGCTGTTCGAGGTCGCGACCGACGGGCCGGGCTTCGCCGTGGACGAGGATCCCGCGGCGCTCGGCGAGCGGCTGGTCCTGCCGCCCTGGCTCGAACCCCAGCGGGAGCGGATCGAGACCGTCCTGCCGGCGCTCGAGCCCGCGCGCGCTTGACAGGGACCGCCGGAGGGTCCTAGACTCGCATCTCACGTGCGACATCAAGTACGTTAGCGCATCCATTGTAACGATTAGTACTTAGGCGATCAGCACCCGGCTCCCGACGGCAGGTCACCCTGAGCGAGCGCCGCATATTCCTCCTCCTGGCCTGGGCGCTCCTGCTGGGCTTCTTCGTGTGGTCGGTACGACCGATCCTCACCCCGCTCGTCCTCTTCCTGGCGCTGGTCTATCTCCTGACGCCGTTCTTCGGGACCGACCTGTACCGGCGCATGGTGGTGACGCTGGGGGTCATCACCTTCCTCTGGCTCCTCCACGTGGCGGGATCCTTCCTCGCGCCGTTCGTGCTGGCCCTGGTCCTGGCCTACGTCGCCGATCCGTTCGTCGACCGTCTCCAGGGCAAGGGCGTGAGGCGGGCGTACGGCGCGGGGCTCGTCCTCCTGATCGCGGGTCTGCTGGTCGTGCTGTCGCTGGTCTTGATCGTACCGCTCGTCGTCGAGCAGGCCACGCGTTTCGGTCAGGACCTCCCCCAGATGATCGCGGACGTGCAGGTCTGGTACCGGGACCAGATCGCCCGGCTCGCTGCGAGCGACCTGCCGCTCCTCCGGGACATCCCGTTCGAGCGTGCGCTCGAGGTGGACACCGACGACGTCCAGACGTACCTCACCGATCGGGTCCGGGAGCTGCGCCTGGGGTGGGAGGAGGCGATGGGGCTGGGCCGCGGCCTTCAGATGGCGTTGACGATCCTCGGCTACGCGATCCTCACACCGGTCCTCACCTACTACATCCTGCGGGACTTCCCGACCCTGCAGGAAGCGACCGCGCGCCTCGTTCCCCAGGATCATCGGGTGCGGACGCTGGGCTTTCTGTCCCGGTACGACGAGCTCCTCGGCGAGTACCTGCGGGGTCAGCTGCTGGTCGCGGTGTTCGTCGGAATCGCCACCGGGCTGGGTTTCTGGATCGTGGGCTTCCCGAACGCCGTTCTCCTGGGCGTCGTGGCGGGGGTCTTCAACATCGTGCCGTACCTGGGCCTGGTCGTGAGCCTCGTGCCCGCCCTCCTGATCGCGTTCCTGAGCCCCCCTCTCTGGCTCTCGCTCCTCAAGGTCGCCGGTGTCTTCTTCACCGTTCAGTCGCTCGACAGCTATCTGCTTTCGCCGAGGATCATCGGCTCCCGGGTCGGTCTCCATCCGGTATGGGTCATGCTCGCGATCATCGCCTTCGGCTCGTTCTTCGGGATCGTGGGGCTCCTGGTCGCCATCCCGCTCGCCGTCCTGATCAAGATGCTGATCGGTCGCACCGTCGACCGGTACAGGGCGTCGGTCTACTACCAGCGGGCCGACGAGGTCATCGACGAGGAGGTCGTGTGAGGCTGCCGGTGGTGGCCATCGTGGGACGGCCCAACGTCGGGAAGTCCACGCTCTTCAATCGCATCCTGGGCGCCCGGCACGCGATCGTCGACGACCGGCCCGGCGTGACCCGTGACCGGCACGCCGCTGAGGCGGAGTGGAGCGGGCGGCGCTTCACGATCGTCGATACGGGGGGTCTGGTGCCGGAGTCTCAGGAGGCCCTGGCGCGCTCGGTGAACGCCCAGATCCATGCAGCGATCGAGCAGGCCGACGTGTGCCTGCTGGTGGTCGACGGCCGGGCCGGCATCACGGCCACCGACCGTGACGTGGCGACGCTCCTCAGGGAGAGCGGCCGGGCGACACTTCTCGCCGTCAACAAGGCCGACAACGTCGACCAGGCGCGGCGGCTGGTGTGGGAGTTCTTCGAGCTCGGGCTGGGCGATCCGATCCCCGTCTCGGCCCTCGTGGGGACGGGGTCGGGCGACCTCCTGGACCGGGTCGTGGCGGCGCTGCCCGAGGTCGTCGACGAGCCCGAGGAGGACGCGGACGCGATCACGGTGGCGGTCGTCGGCAAGCCCAACGTCGGCAAGTCCTCGTTCCTGAACCGGCTCCTCGGCGAGGAGCGGTTCATCGTCTCGCCGGACGCCGGGACGACCCGCGACTCGGTGGACACGATGCTGGAATACGGCGGGCACCGGTTCCGGCTCGTCGACACGGCCGGGATCCGGCGCCACGCGGCGCTCGAGGAGGGGCTCGAGTACTACACCTACCTGCGCGCCGTCCGGAGCGTGGAGCGGGCCGAGATCGTGATCGTCATGCTGGACGCTGCCGAGCCCCTCACCCGGCAGGACGTCCGGATCCTCAACCTGGTGGAGACGCGCCGGCGCGGGATCGTGGTCTGCGTCAACAAGTGGGACCTGGTCGAAAAGGACGAGCGGACGGCGGCGGGGTACGAGCGCACCTTCCGCGAGACGGTGCCGTCCCTCGCGTTCGCCCCGCTGGTCACGCTCAGCGCGAAATCAGGCCAGCGGGTCCAGCGCGCGCTGGACGTGGTGATCGAAGTCTGGAAGGAGTGGGGGAAGCGCGTCCCGACGCCGGAGCTGAACCGGGTCCTCCACGATGCGACCTCACGCGTCCAGCCGCCTCAGTCGAAGGGAAAGCGGACCGGGCGGATCGTCCGGATCCTGTACGGACATCAGGTCGAGACGGGCCCGCCTCTGCTCGTCTTCCACTCCAACGAGCCCAAGGCGATTCCGGAGACCTACCGCCGGTATCTCGAGCGGTCGATCCGCAGCGCCTTCGGGTTCACGGGCGTGCCGCTCAGGATCCTGTTCCGGGGCGCCACGACGCGGTCGCGCGCGCGGGCCGAGGCCCCCCGCGAGGCGAACGGGTGACGGCCGCCCTCGGGCTCCTCTTCGCCTACCTTGCCGGGTCGTTCCCGACCGCCTGGCTGGTCGGTCGGGCGAGGGGGCTCGACCTGGGCGCGGTGGGAAGCGGGAACTACGGCGCCACGAACGTCTTCCGGAACCTGGGATGGGGGCCGGCGCTGGTCGTGGTCGCGGTCGACGTCGCCAAGGGATTCGTCCCGGTCGAGTTCTTCCCCGGGTGGCTCCCGGCCGGCGTCTTGCCCGAAGTCGCCTACCAGGTCCTGCTCGCCGTGGCCGCGGTCCTCGGGCACGTGTTCTCGGTCTTCCTGTCCTTCCGGGGCGGAAAGGGGGTCGGCACGGCGGCCGGGGCGTTCCTGGCCCTGGCGCCCGTGGCCCTCCTCGCGGCGGCCCTCGCCTGGGTGCTCGTCGTGACGTGGCGGCGGATCGTGTCCCTCGCGTCTCTCGCCGGTACCCTCGTCCTGCTCGTCGCGGTGTGGGTGGAGCACGGACGTGAGAGCGAAGCATGGCCGCTCCTCCTCGTGACGACGTTCCTCGCCGGGTTCGTCTTCTGGACCCACCGCGAGAACATCGGCCGGCTTCGCCGCGGGGAGGAGAGGCGGATCACGGCCGGGCACGCGAAGAGGAGGGGGGCATGAGCCGGGTCGGCGTGATCGGCGGCGGCTCGTGGGGAACCGCGCTCGCCAACCTCCTCGCGGACAATGGGCACGAGGTCCGGCTCTGGGTCCGCGACCGGGGCCTGGCGCGGACCCTGGAGCGGGAGCGCCACAACCCGATCTACCTGCCGGGGATCCGGCTGTCGGATGAGGTCGCCCCCGGCTCGGACCTCGCGGCCGCGGTGGAAGGCGTCGAGGTCCTGGTGAGCGCCGTCCCGAGCCACGCGACCCGCGAGGTCTGGGAGCGCGCCGCCGGCGGACTGGATCCGGAGACGCTCGTCGTCTCGACCAGCAAGGGGATCGAAAACGACACGCTGGCGCGGATGACCGAGGTCCTGGACGAGATCCTGCCCGCCGGCGCCAGGCACCGAGTGGCAGTTCTGTCGGGCCCCTCGTTCGCGATCGAGGTCGCGTGCGGCTATCCGACCGCGGTGACCGCCGCGGCGGTCGATCTGGAAGTTGCCGAACGGGCGCGCGACCTGTTCGCGAATCCCCGCTTCCGCGTGTACACGTCGACCGACGTCGTCGGCGTCGAGCTCGGCGGGGCGGTCAAGAACATCGTCGCGATCGCGGCCGGGATCTGTGACGGGCTACGCTTCGGACACAACGCCAGGGCGGCCCTGATCACGCGCGGCATCGCGGAGATCGCCCGCCTCGGCGTAGCGCTCGGCGGCGAGCCCATGACGTTCATGGGGCTGACCGGGCTCGGCGACCTGGTCCTGACCTGCACGGCCGACCTTTCCCGCAACCGGACCGTGGGCCTCCGGGTCGGGGCGGGGGAGACCCTGGAGGAGATCCAGTCCGACATGCGGATGGTCGCCGAAGGCGTTCGGACCACGCGCGCGGTGCGCGACCTGGCGCGCCGCCACGATGTCGAGATGCCGATCACCGAGGAGGTCCACTCGATGCTCTACGAGGGCAAGGACCCGCGCATCTCGGTGGAGGACCTGATGACGAGGGAGTTCAAGCCGGAGTTCGAACGGAGGTAACGATGGCCTTCACCCCGATCGCCAAGAAGGAGTACTACTCGATCGGCGAGGTGTGCGAGATCACCGGGCTCAAGCCGCACGTCCTGCGCTACTGGGAGACCCAGTTCAAGGCCCTGATGCCGGTGAAGAACCGGGCCGGCAACCGGGCCTACCGGAAGCGCGACATCGAGATGATCCAGCTCGTGAAGACGCTGCTCTATGAGCGGAAGTACACGATCGAAGGGGCCCGCCAGCGACTGAACGAGCTGCGCAAGAATGGCCAGCAGCTCGAGGTC
>DATEDS010000244.1:0-4492 GCA_035281565.1 Gemmatimonadota bacterium | reverse complement strand
GCGTCAAGGTCGAGGCGGAGGACCTCCTGAGCGGCGAGGTCCGCCACACGAACTCGTGCCTCCTGACCTTCGTGGCGGTCGACGAGAACTTCAAGCCGGTCCCGGTGCCGGGGCTGATCCGGGAGACCCCCGACGACGAGGAGAAGTGGCGCGCCGCGGAGGCCCGCCGACGGGAACGACGATGACCCCGACGGCTTGAGCGTCGCCCTCGGCCGGCCTACCTTCTCCCGAATTCCGATCCCGGCAACCGCGGGGCGATCGCCCACCATCCCTGGACAGAGCATGGCCACGAGACCCACATCGATTCGCAGAAAACCGGAGGCGCGCGTGACCGACACCTTCAGAAACCACGTCGCCGGCGACTGGGTCCCGGCCGACAGCGGCGCCACGTTCGAGAACCGGAACCCGGCCGACTGGAGCGACCTGATCGGGACGTTCGCCGCGAGCGGGCCGACCGACGTCGAGCGCGCGGTCGAGGCGGCATGGGAGGGGTTCCGGGAATGGAGCCGGGTCCCGGCCCCCAGGCGCGGCGAGGTCCTGAAGCGGGCAGGCGACCTCCTGACCGAGCGGAAGGACGAGATCGCCGACGGCATGACCCGCGAGATGGGAAAGCCGCTGGTCGAGACCCGGGGCGATGTCCAGGAGGCGATCGACACGGCCTACTACGCGGCCAGCGAAGGCCGGCGCCTCTTCGGCCGGACGGCCCCCTCGGAGCTCCGGGACAAGATGGGGTTCACGATCCGCCGTCCGGCGGGGGTCTTCGGGATCGTGACCCCATGGAACTTCCCGATCGCGGTGCCGTCCTGGAAGATCTTTCCGGCCCTGGTCTGCGGCTGCCCGGTCGTCTGGAAGCCGGCCCAGGACACGCCCTGGTCGGCCGTCAGGTTCGTCGAGATCCTGCTCGAGGCGGGGCTCCCGCCCAACGTGATCCAGCTCGTCACCGGCTTCGGCTCGGAGGCCGGGGCGGCGCTCGTCGAGCACCCCGACATCACCGGGATCTCCTTCACCGGCTCGACGGCGGTCGGCTGGCGGATCGGGGCCCGGTGCGGCGAGCGCGGGAAGCCGGTCTCGCTCGAGATGGGCGGCAAGAACGCCCAGCTCGTCATGGCCGATGCCGACCTCGACCTGGCCTTGGACGGCGTCTTATGGGGGGCCTTCGGCACGACCGGCCAGCGGTGCACGGCCACTTCGCGGCTCGTCATCGAGGCACCGATCCACGACGAGTTCGTCGACCGGCTGGTCCAGCGGGCGGGGAAGCTGGCCCTGGGGGACGGACGGAAGTCCGGGACCGAGGTCGGGCCGCTCATCAACGAGGACGCCCGCGACAAGGTCGAGAAGTACGTCCGGATCGGGCAGGAGGAGGGGGCGACCCTGCGCCTCGGCGGGTCCCGGCCCGACGACGAGCGGCTCGGCCGGGGCTGGTTCTATCCTCCGACAATCTTCACCGGGGTGGCCCCCGACATGCGGATCGCCACCGAGGAGATCTTCGGCCCGGTCCTGTCGGTCCAGCACGTGAATTCCCTGGACGAGGGGATCGAGGTCGTGAACGGCGTCCGGTACGGGCTCTCGTCCTCCATCTACACGGCCGACGTGAGCGCCGCCTTCCGGGCCATCGAGCGGATCGACGCCGGGATCACCTACGTCAACGGGCCGACGATCGGCGCCGAGGCTCACTTCCCGTTCGGCGGCGTCAAGGACACGGGCAACGGCCACCGCGAGGGGGGCTGGCCGGTCTACGACTTCTTCACCGAGACCAAGACCGTCTACGTCGACTACTCGGGCAGGCTCCAGAAGGCGCAGATCGACACGTAGAGCGTTGGGGTACGGTCGCTTGCCGCGATGTCGATCATGGTAGTATCTTGGTAGTATGAAAGAGAAGACATCTATCACACTTTCAAGGGACGTGCTCGAGCAGGTCGACCGACTGGCAGGTGAGGAATCACGCTCCTCCTTCATCGAGCGGGTGCTGCGCGGCTATCTCGGACAGCGGGCCCGGGCCGCTACCAACGCCCGCGACCTGAAGCGTCTCAACCGCGCCGCCGGGCGTCTGAACGCGGAGGCGAGCGAGGTCCTGGGATACCAGGCCTCGTGGCCGGAGGAGTGATCTGGAGCTCTGGTGAGGAGAGGGGAGCTCTACCGCGTACGAAGACCGGGAGGCGATCCGAAACGGCACCGCGTATTCGTGATCGTGAGTCGTCAGGTGCTCATCGACTCGAGGTTCTCCACCGTGATTTGCGCCCCGATCTTCACCAGCGGGGAGGGACTGGCCAGCCAGGTCGCGGTCGGTCCGAACGAGGGGCTGAGGACCTCGAGCTGGATCATGTGCGACAACCTGATCAGCATGGTGAAGTCCGAGCTGACCGATTTTGTTGGCTCGCTCGGTCCACCCAAGCTGGCGGAGCTAAACCGGGCTTTGCGGATCGCGCTGGATCTGCCCTGACCTGAACCCGGCAGCCCTTCGGGTGTATCTTCCATGATCCAGCGCGCCCGCCGATGAGCGCCGTCCCCGAGGAGGACATTCAGTGGCCAAGAGCCCCGCGAAGACCATATCGACGAAGACCGCATCGACGAAGTACGTGTCCCCCCGGCGAGCGCCCGCCTCTCCATCGTTCGCCCGCGTGGTCTGGGAGTGGACCAAGTCGATCGCCGTCGCGTTCGTCCTGTTCATCCTGATCCGGACCTTCCTCGTCCAGGCCTTCAAGATCCCGACCGGCTCGATGGAGGACACCCTCCTCATCGGCGACTTCCTGCTGGTCAACAAGGCGGTCTACGGCGCCCAGATCCCGGGGACCGAGATCCGGCTTCCCGGCTTCCGCGAGATCCGGCAGGGCGACATCGTGGTCTTCGTCTACCCCGACCCGTACAACGAGTACGACCCCGACCCCGACTACGTGAAGCGGGTGGTCGGCGTCCCCGGCGACACGCTCTCGATGCGCGACAAGCGCATGTACCGCAACGGGGAGCCGCTGGACGAGGAGTACGTCCATTACGTGGACAGCGTCGACGACCAGTACCGCCCGCAGTTCGCGTGGCAGCGCCGGTTCCTGGCCCCGGGGGTGGATCCCGCCGCCTACCGGCCGACGCGGGACGACTGGGGTCCGATCGTGGTGCCGCCCGAGAGCTACTTCGTTATGGGCGACAACCGCGACAACTCGGCCGACAGCCGCTACTGGGGCTTCGTCCCCGAGGATGCCATCAAGGGTCGGCCGCTGGTCGTCTACTTCTCCAAGGAGTCGGCCAGCCCGCTCCCCGGGCTGTCGGAGATCCGTTTCGACCGGATCGGCGACCTCATCCGCTGATCCCCTTCCGCCCGATTTCCCGCCGTACACCGTAGACACGGTTGGTCACGGTATGGTATAATCGGCCCACATCTGACCAGGCCGACCATACCTTTTCCATCCGCCTCAGGCAGACCGGGACCTGGAGCCCATGGAATTGAGCAGATCGAAACGTGCCAGCTTCGACGAGGGGTCCCTGGATCTCTACCTGAAGGAGATCAGCCGCTACCCGCTCATCACCCGCGACGAGGAGGCGCGCCTCGCCCGCCGGATCCGCGAGGGGGACCAGCAGGCGCTCGAGAAGCTGTGCCGCTCCAACCTGCGGTTCGTCGTCAGCGTGGCCAAGAAGTACCAGAACCAGGGGGTCGCCCTGGCCGACCTCATCAACGAGGGGAACGTCGGCCTCATCCGGGCCGCCCACAAATTCGACGAGACCAAGGGGATCAAGTTCATCTCGTACGCGGTGTGGTGGATCCGCCAGGCGATCCTCCAGGCGCTGGCCGAGCAGTCGCGGATCGTGAGGGTGCCGCTCAACCGGGCCGGCACCCTGCACCGGATCGGGCGGCGCTCGAACGCCCTCCTCCAGGAGCTCGGGCGCGAGCCGTCGGCCGAAGAGATCGCCATCGAGATGGACATCCCGATCGAGGAGGTCCGGCGGACGATGTCGATCACCCAGGCGCACCTGAGCCTGGACGCGCCGCTGACGCCCGGCGAGGACAACAAGCTCCTCGACTACCTCCCCGACGACGTGAGCCCGCCGCCGGACGAGAGCGCGTTCGAGGGCGCCCTGCGCGCGTCGATCCAGGACTCGCTGGACTCGCTGAAGCCGCGTGAGGCCAAGATCCTGAAGCTCTACTACGGCCTGGATGGAAACGAGGCGATGACGCTCGAAGAGATCGGCTCGGTCCTCGGGATCACCCGCGAGCGGGTCCGCCAGATCAAGGAGAAGGCGCTGAACCGCCTGCGGCACGTGTCACGGGCGCGAGCCCTCCACTCCTACACGGCCTAGCCGGGCCCTGCCTCCTTCCGCGAATCGCCGTTCCGCCGCACTCCGAATCCCCGTGGTCCTCGGACTCGCGATCCTCGCGGCCCCGGCATGGGGGACCGCGCAGGAGATCCCGACCGCGGTCGCCCGGGAGACCGTGGTCGTCGAGCGCCCGGCGGTGGGGGAGTGGCCCGGCGGTGGCTGGGAAGACCCGGCCGTGGGGAACGGC
>DATEDS010000243.1:0-8787 GCA_035281565.1 Gemmatimonadota bacterium | reverse complement strand
GTCTGACCGACGGCCAGGGCCGGACCGTCGACTTCACGAACACGGTCCTCATCATGACCTCGAACGTGGGGAGCCAGTACATCACCGGCGAGGAGGACGAGTCACGGATGCGCGACAGGGTGACGGACGCCCTCCGCGAGCGGTTCCGACCGGAGTTCCTGAACCGGATCGACGAAGTGGTGATCTTCCACCGCTTGTCGCCTGACGACCTGCGGGTGATCGTGGACGTGCAGCTGCAGCGCCTGGAGCGCGTCCTCGCCGGCCGGGGCCTCTCGATCGACCTCGCCGATGCCGCCAGGGAGTACCTGGCCGAGCACGGCTACGACCCGGTGTACGGGGCACGACCGCTCAAGCGGGTGATCCAGACCGAGCTCATGAACCCGCTGGCCATGCAGCTCCTCGAAGGGTCGCTGAGCGAAGGCGACCACGTCGTCGTGGACGTGGCTGCGGACGGCGGGTCGCTGGTCTTCCGGCCGGCGGAAGCGCCGGTTCTCGAGCCCGAGACCGTCTAGGCGTCATCGGCCGCCGAGCTCGGTTGCTGCGGGTCGCCACCCACCTTCGTTCGAGCTCGATCCACGGGATCGGCGTATTCGCCGCCGAGCGGATCCCGGCGGGCGCCGAGGTGTGGCGGTTCTCCCCCGGATTCGATCTCGACCTGGAACCGTCGGTGGTCGACCACCTCCCGAGGCACCTCAAGGACTGGTTCGCGCATTTCGGCTACGTGGACTTCCACCTCGACCGTCTCGTCGTGTGCCTCGACAATGCCCGGTTCATCAACCACAGCCCGGTGCCCAACCTGCGCTCGGACTATTCCGCGGATCGTTACGGGCCGGACTACGCCGTGCGGGACATCGAGGCGGGCGAGGAGCTCACGGCCGACTACGGTGAGTTCGAGCGCGACCCGGACGCCAGAAGGAGCCTCTGAGCTTACGCTTCCGGGAGCGGGTCGGAACGGGCGGCTCCTTCGCGCGCGGGCGCGTGGCCCGCGACCTCGATCAGGACGCCGTGCGTGAAGAGAGGGTGGAAGAAGGCGATCTCACGGCCTCCCGCCCCCAACCGGGGCGCCTCGCCGACCGTCTCCACCCCGTGCTCGATCCCGGCCAGGATGGCCTTGTGCACGTCGGGGACGTCGAACGAGACGTGGTGCAGGCCCTCGCCGTGCTTGGCCAGGAAGCGGCCGACCGGCGTATCGGGGTCGGTCGGCTCGAGCAGCTCGATCTCGCCGCCATCGAAGGGAATGAGGGCCACCTTGACTCCCTCCGAGGGGATCTCCTCGATGTCCCGGACCTCGAGACCGAGGACTTCTTCGTAGAAGACGCGAGCGTCGAAGATCGACCTTACGGCGACGCCGATGTGAGCGAGACGGACGTCCAAGCGGGCATCCTCCAGCGAGGGAATACGTGACCCGGGCTGACGCGTACTTCCGGTTGACACCGCGATTTTCGAGCGGCTATTATAGCCCCTTTCCCGGCCCGCCGTCGACAAGAACGGCGACCAATACACGGAGATATCATCATGTCATCCAATCATCATGTGCGCGCGGTCACGGACGCGGACTTCGACGCCGAGGTCAAGCGTTCGGACAAGCTGACGCTGGTCGATTTCTGGGCCGAGTGGTGCGGCCCCTGCAAGATGATCGCGCCAACGGTCGAGGAGCTGGCCAAGCAGTACGACGGGCGCCTCAATGTCTACAAGCTGGACGTGGACTCGAACCAGCGCACCGCTCAGGAGTACGCCGTCCGTTCGATTCCGAGCCTCCTGTTCTTCAAGGGCGGGAAGGTGGTGGAGACCGTCGTTGGAGCCGTCCGCAAGCAGCGCCTCGAAGAGGTGATCGAGGCCCATCTCTAGCGAGGTCGGGCTCGCGGTCGTCCGACGTCCGCGGACCAGCGGGGCTCGCCGCCGGGTTGCCGGCGGCGAGCCTTTTGTCATCCGGGGGTAGCGCATGCCCGACTGGCTGAAGAGCGCGTTCATACGCCTCCTCGACCCCATCGTGGGCGGTCTCGTGCGCGCCGAGGTCCATCCCAACGTCATCAGCACGGCCGGGTTCCTGATCACGCTCGGGGCGGCCGCCATCGTGTTCGCCCGCCATCTCTTCATCGGCGTCGTCGTGTTCCTGCTGGGCGGCATGCTGGATATCCTGGACGGCAACGTCGCGCGCCGGTCCGGGCTGGCCTCCAAGTTCGGTTCGTTCTACGATTCGACGCTCGACCGCGTCTCCGAGATCGTCTTCTACTTCAGCCTGTATGCCTTCTTCCGCCCGCTGGAAGAGTTCTGGTGGGTGGGCTACGTGGTGATCACGGCCATGGTCGGATCGCTCATGGTCTCGTACACACGGGCGCGGGCCGAGGCTCTGGGGGTGGAGTGCAAGGTGGGCTTCATGCAGCGCCCGGAGCGGATCGTGGCGATCGGCCTGGGTGGGCTGCTGACGGCCGTCGCGCGGAGGATCGATACGGAGCTCGAGTACTGGCCGCTCCTGATCGCGCTGGGCCTGATCGCCATCCTGGCCAACCTGACCGCCCTGGAGCGGATCCATTCGGTGTACCGGGTCGCCCATGGCGTGCCGCTCGACGCCCCGCTCGCGTCCACCGAGGAAGAGAAAGGAACGCTGCCGTGACCGCGAAGTCCGATCCAGGCAAGCCTTCGCCCAGACCGATCGAGCCGCCCGGCGGGACCCTGGGGATCCTGCTGCCGGGGATGGGCGCCGTGGCCACGACGTTCATCGCCGGTGTCGAGGCCGTGCGTCGCGGCGCCGGGCGGCCGTTCGGCTCGCTGACCCAGATGGGCACGATCCGTCTGGGCGGGCGGCCCGAGAAACGGTTCCCCAGGATCGCCGATTTCGTGCCGCTGGCCGGTCTCGACCAGCTGGTCTTCGGCGGCTGGGACGTCTTCCCCGACACGGTCTACGAGTCGGCGCTCAAGGCCGGTGTGCTCGAACGGGCGCAGGTCGAGGACCTCCGCGACTTCCTGCACGCCATCGAGCCCATGCCGGGTGCCTTCGACCGCCGGTACGTCAAGAAGCTGAACGGCACGCACGTGATCGGTAGCGGGAAGAAGCGAGACTGGGCGGAGCGGCTGATCGAGGACATCGAGCGATTCCGTGAGGCCAACGGATGCGATCGCCTGGTCATGGTGTGGTGCGGCTCCACCGAGGTGTTTCTCAAGCCCGGTCCGGTCCACGCTTCGCTGGAGGCGTTCGAGAAAGGGCTCGACGCCGATGACGACGCGATCCCGCCGTCCATGGTCTACGCCTATGCCGCGCTCAAGTGCGGGGTGCCCTATGCCAACGGCGCCCCGAACCTTTCGGCTGACGTTCCGGCCCTGCTCGAGCTGGCGGACGAGGCGGGCGTCCCGGTGGCCGGCAAGGACTTCAAGACCGGCCAGACGCTCATGAAGACGATCCTCGCTCCCGGCTTCAAGGCGCGAATGCTCGGGATCCGCGGCTGGTACTCGACCAACATTCTGGGGAACCGCGACGGCGAGGTGCTGGACGATCCGGAGTCGTTCAAGACCAAGGAGGAGTCGAAGCTGGGCGTCCTCGACTTCATCCTTCAGCCCGAGCTCTATCCGGAGCTCTACGGGAACATCTCGCACGTCGTCCGGATCAACTACTATCCGCCGCGCGGCGACAACAAGGAGGGGTGGGACAACGTCGACATCTTCGGGTGGCTCGGTTATCCGATGCAGATCAAGATCGACTTCCTGTGCCGGGACTCGATCCTGGCCGCACCGATCGTGCTCGACCTGGCGCTGTTCCTGGACCTGGCCCGGCGGGCCGGGATGACCGGGATCCAGGAGTGGCTCTCCTTCTACTGGAAGAGCCCGATGCACGCCCCCGAGCTGTACCCCGAGCACGACCTGTTCATACAGCTCATGAAGCTCAAGAACACCCTCCGTCACCTGATGGGCGAGGAGCAGATCACCCACCTGGGGCTCGAGTACTACGAGGATTAGCGTGCCTCGGCGGACGGAATGCGCGTTGTCCTGACGGCGGCGGCGTTCCTCGCGGGCGTCCTTTCCTGCATAGGTGAGGCGGAGACCGACCCCGGCGATGTCCGGGCGGTCATCGAGAGGCGGAACGCGGATTTTGAGCGCTGGTATGCGAAAGGAGAGATCGATTCTGCGGCGATGATGTTCGCGGAGGACGCTTGGCAGATGCCTCCGAATCTCCCCCCTCTTGTCGGCCGTCAGGCCTACCGCGATTTCTGGTCTCAGGCAACGGGCTGGGGAGACTGGATGTTCGACCTGCGGACGGAAGATGTGACGGCCGCGGGTAGGGTCGCAGTGGAGCGGGGGTCATATTCCTTGAGGTTCACGCCGAACGACGCTGCCCCCGAGGGCATGGGGCCCTTCGATGACGAGGGCAATTATGTCGTGTATTGGCGATTGGATCCCGACGGGGTCTGGCGCGTCGTCTGGGATGCCCCGGTGAGCACGAAACCCGCACCTGCTCAGGCGGAGTGACGATCCGACCCGCGCGTTTCGCCGGGGCGCTCGCGGTCATACAGGGCCTCGTCCTCTGTGCAGCACCCCTGCCCGCCCAGGAAGCCCCGGGTCCGGAGTGGGGGCTGCCCGCGGTGGCGGTCGACGGCTACGGGCGGCGTCACGAGGTCGACGTCCTCCACTACGGGATCGCGATCGAGCTCCCCGACTCGGGCCGCTCGATCGCCGGCCGGACCGAGATCCTCTACGAGGCGCGTGCCGCGCTCGACTCGCTGGCGCTCGACTTTGGCGGGCTCGAGGTGGACAGCGTCCGTGTGGATGGCCGCGCAGCCGTCTTCCGCCACCAGCGGGAGCGGCTCGTGATCGAGACCCCGCCGACCGCGCCCGGCGCCCGCCGCGAAGTCGCGATCTGGTACCACGGCGCTCCCATGGACGGCCTGATCCTCGGCCCCAACCGCCACGGGGACTTCGTCGTCTTCGCCGACAACTGGCCCGACCGCGCCCGCTACTGGTTTCCGGGGATCGACCACCCGTCCGACAAGGCGACGGTCCGGTTCGACGTCACCGCCCCGTCGTGGATGGAGGTCATCGGTAACGGCTACCAGGTCGACCGTGTCGAGCTGGAAGGCGGCCTCGCCCGTACCCGCTGGGCCGAGACGGCCGAGATCCCGACCTACTGCATGGTGATCGGGGCGGCCGACTTCGCGATCACCGAGGCCGGCGAGGCGGCCGGCATCGAGGTCAGCCACTGGACCTATCCCGCCGATTCGGTGGCCGGCGCGGCGGCGTTCTCGCGGTCAACCGAGATCGTGGGCTTCTACGACTCCCTGTTCGGCCCCTACCCCTACGAGAAGCTGGCCCACGTCCAGTCGTCCACCCGCTACGGAGGGATGGAGAACTCGAGCGCCATCTTCTACGGCGAACAGGCGATCGCCGGGGCCGACGGCCTGGACGCGCTGACCAGCCTGGTCGCGCACGAGACCGTCCATCAGTGGTTCGGCGATGCGGTCACCGAAGCCGACTGGCGCCACCTCTGGCTCTCGGAGGGATTCGCCACCTACTTCGCGGCCGTGTTCTTCGAGTTCCACGGCGGAGACGCGGGGCGCGGGCCGGCCGAGCTGGCGCGCCGCATGGGGGAGATGAAGGCCGAGGTGATCGAGTACTATCTCGAGACGCCGGAGCCTGTCTACGGCGAGGAGCCGCGGGAGTACGAGTCCCTCCTGACGCCCAACAACTACCAGAAGGGCGCCTGGGTGCTGCACATGCTGCGGCGGCAGGTCGGCGACGAGGCGTTCTTCGCCGCGATCCGTGGCTACTACTCCGCCTTGAGGGACGGAACCGCCTGGACCGCCGATTTCGAGCGGATCGCGGAGGAGGCCTCGGGCCAGGACCTGGGGTGGTTCTTCGCCCAGTGGCTCGGGCGCGCCGGCTTTCCCGTGCTGATGACGGAGGCGACCTCCGGCGAGGACGGAGCCACCCGCATCGTAGTCGGGCAGGCCCAGCCCGGCGAACCCTACCGTCTGGACGTCGAGCTCGAGGTCCGCTGGGAGGGCGGAAGCCGCCGGGAACGGATCAGGACGGAGCAGCGGGAGGCCGTTCTCGAGGTCCGGACTCCGGGCCCCGTCGAGGAGATCCGGATCGATCCGGACGGGTGGCTCCTCCACGAGAACGGGGGCGTGGGAGGGCCGGAATCCTCGGCGGAAGCCGAACCTCCCGGCCCACTTCGTGCATCCAGAACGGGGGGCACGGCGCTCGCCGGGGCCGGCTGACGATGGCCTCGCCGGACGCAGCGTCCCCGCCGCCCGGAACCGGGATCCTCGTCACGCTCGAGGGCGGCGAAGGAGGCGGGAAGTCGACCCAGGCCGAGCTCCTGGGAACCTGGCTCGAGGAACAGGGCTATGAGGTCGTGATCGCCCGCGAGCCGGGCACGACCGCGGTCGGCGAGAGCGTGCGCAGGATCGTCCTCGACGAGGCGCCCGACCACCTGGCCCCGGAAGCCGAGCTCGCGCTCTACGTGGCGGCTCGGGCCCAGCTCGTGGCCGAGCTCGTCCGCCCGGCCCTGGAAGCGGGCCGGATCGTGCTGCTCGACCGGTACGGCGACAGCTCGGTCGCCTACCAGGGGTACGGTCGGGGGCTCGGACCCGATCGCGTGCGGGAGATGAACCGCTGGGCGACCGGCGGGATCGAGCCGGACCTGACGGTCCTGGTCGACGTCGCCCCGGAGGTGGAAACGGATCGCCTGGAGGGTCGCCCCCGCGATCGACTGGAGCGGGCGGGGCGGTCGTTCCACGAGCGGGTCCGCGCAGGGTACCTCGAACTGGCGGGGAAGGAACCTGGCCGATTCCTCGTAGTAGACGCCGGACGCCCGATCGACGAGATTCAAGGGGTGATCCGTGAGCGGGTGGGGTTGTTGCTCGCCCGACGACGCCGGCCAAGGAAGGAACCGTGATGATCAGAAAGCGCTTCGGCACCCTCTTCGTCCTGCTGTTCTTCCTGGCGGTCCTGACCGGCGGCGTCATCTATGACGACCTCTCGGCCTCGAACGGTGACGATCCGTACCGGGCGATCAAGCTCCTGAACGAGGCCATCCACCAGGTCTCGGACAAGTACGTCGACCCCATTCCCTCGGACAGCCTCTACATGCGGGCGCTCGAGGGGATGCTGCTCTCCCTCGACCCCTACTCGCAGCTCCTCTCTCCGAGCGAGTACAACGACCTGAGGATCCACACCCAGGGGAACTACGAGGGGCTGGGGATCCGGATCGACATCGTCGACAACGTCCTCACCGTGATCTCGCCGATCGAGGGGACCCCCGCCTACAAGGCGGGCCTGCGGGCGGGCGACCGGATCCTCCAGGTGGACGGGGTATCGACGGAGGGATGGAGCGAGGAGAAGGCCGTCCAGGAGCTCCGCGGCCCGCAGGGCTCGGAGGTCAAGCTGACGATCGGCCGGGACGGTCTCGACGAGCCGATGCTGGCCGAGATCACCCGCAAGGCCATCAAGCTGTCGGCGGTGCCGTACGCGTTCATGCTGGACGATGGAATCGGGTACGTCCGGTTCACCCAGTTCTCGGAGCACGGCCGCGAAGAGATCCGGGACGCGATCCGGGATCTGGAACGGCAGGGGATGCGCGCCATGATCCTCGACGTGCGCCAGAACCCGGGCGGGCTCCTCGACCAGGCGATCGAGGTCTCCGATCTGTTCCTGCCGAAGGGGGTCGAGATCGTCTCGACCAAGGGGCGGGTCGCCGAAAGCGACCGCCAGTACTCCGCCCGCGACAACAACGACTTTTCGGTGCACCCGATGGTGCTGCTGATCGACAACGGCTCGGCATCGGCCAGCGAGATCCTGGCCGGGGCGCTCCAGGACCACGATCGGGCCCTCATCGTGGGTGAGACCTCGTGGGGCAAGGGCCTCGTCCAGAGCCTCTTCTCCCTGGACGACGGGTACTTCCTCAAGCTTACGACGGCCCGTTACTACACGCCGAGCGGCCGCAGCATCCAGCGCGAGAACGGCCTCGACCACGATGAGCTGCTGGCCGGGCTGGGCGAGGTGCAGGCGGCTCCCAGCGAGGCCGGCATGCGGGGCCCGGATGCCCGGCAATCCCTTCCCGACAGCCTGATCTTCAACACCGACATGGGCCGCACCGTGTACGGCGGGGGCGGGGTCATGCCGGACGTGCTGGTCAAGGCCGAGAAGCTGAGCGAGCTCTCGACCCAGCTGCTGGAGCAGGCCTTCCGCAAGAACGCCTTCTTCAGCTATGCGGTCCGTTACCACGGAACCCATCCGTCGCTGTCGCGGACGTTCGCGCCCGATCAGGCGATGATGGATGAGTTCCGCACCTATCTCCGCCAGAGCAAGGAGATCGACTTCTCCGACGAGTCGTTCGACGCCGAAGCCGACTACATCCGTGACTATCTCCGCTACACCATCATCAGCCAGTATCACGGGGAAGGCGTGGCCCGGCAGGCGGTGATGGAGGCGGATCTGCCGCTGGCCAAGGCGGTCGATCTGCTGACCGAGGCGGACACGCTGGCCGATCTGTTCAGGCTGGCGGAGCGGGAGCGGCATGCGCTGGCCGACTCCCCCGAGACGACCGCGCTCGACGATCCGAGCCAGAAGCCCGGTCCCATGCTTCTGGATCAGCCGACGCCGCGCTAGTGCCCGAAGCCGTCCTCGTCGACGGCTACAACGTCCTTCACGCCATACCACGTTTCGCTCCCCGCGGCGGGGACGTCGCCGCGGCGCGCCAGGCGCTGGAGCGATGGCTGGCGGAAGCCGCCGCCCGCCACGGCGTGGTCGAGAGCGTCATCGTCTGGGACGGACGCGACCGCGCCGGCTCGGCCG
>DATEDS010000242.1:0-2276 GCA_035281565.1 Gemmatimonadota bacterium | reverse complement strand
ATCCCGCCGGCGCCGCGCGGCATCCCGCAGATCGAGGTCACCTTCGACATCGACGCGAACGGGATCCTGCACGTGTCGGCCAAGGACAAGGCCACGGGCAAGGAGCAGAAGATCCGGATCGAGGCCTCGAGCGGGCTGTCGGAATCCGAGATCGACCAGATGGTCAAGGACGCCGAGACGCACGCGGCCGAGGACAAGGAGCGCCGCCAGCGGGTGGAGCTCCGGAACCGCGCGGACTCGCTGGTCTACTCGACGGAGAAGAACCTCAAGGACCTCGAGGACAAGATGTCCGGCGACCAGAAGGCGAAGGTCGAGGCCGCGCTCGAGCGGACGCGCGAGGCGCTCAAGCAGGACGACGACGCCGCGGTCCAGTCCGCGGCGGACGATCTCCAGCAGCTCTGGCACCAGGTCGCGACCGCCGCGTACCAGTCGGCCGGCCCCGGCGCCCAGCCCGGCGGTGACGACGGAGGCCCCGGGGAAGAGCCGGCCGCGGAGAAGGACGAGGACGTCATCGAGGCCGACTACGAGGTCGTCGACGAGGAGAAGTAGCCGAGCGGGCGGCCACGCATCCCGGGCGGCGCGGACCGTCCCAGGAGCGCCAGGAACGTGGGGGCCAGGTCGAGGAGATCGATCTCCCCCACGTCGCCGGCGGCGGGGATCGCCGGACCTGCGGCGGCCACGAAGCCGAACAGCTTCTCCTGGGAGTCGGGACAGTATCCGGGTCGATGCTGATGGAGCTCGCCCCGCGGATGACGGACGCGGGACACGAAGCGCGGCACGGGCTTCCACTCCACGAAGAGATCCGGCAGGACGTCGGGCGGCTCGCCGCCGAAGAGATCGACCGTCCGCGCCACACGCTCGATCGCCGGCTCGTCCGTGTCTGCGTCGGTGAGGCTTCCCAGGTCCTCCTCGAGACGACCGAGCAGGTCATCGTACTCGGAACCGCGCCGGACGATTCCGGCCGGTTCCCGACCCGCCAGGTTCACGCGCACGAAGCTCGTGAAGAGCGAAGGCACCGCGAACGCCGTCGTCCGGCTCCAGTCGGTCCCGTGCTTGAGCTTCCGCGCCAGGATCTCCTCCTGAGCGCTCGCCGGCAGCCTCCGCGAGACCCGGCGCCGCACGGATTCGGGAACGATCGCACGGACGAGGCCCAGCGGGCGCACTCGCGACCCGGCCCCGGCGCTGCTCGGCACGTGGTACCCGAGCTGCCCCAGGAACGACTCGATGAGCGTCGACGTCGGATACTGGTCCTGGATCCCGTACAGGGAGAGGAGGAAGACGTTGGCCTCCGGGAAGTCGCCGAGGATGCGCCCGATCTCGGCGTCGATCGCCTCGTACACGGTGCGGATGCCGTGACGGAGCTCGAAGGGTGTGGACTCCTCGTCCCGGGTCCGATACCGCCAGAACTGGTGGCTGGCGAGGTCCGTCTCCGAGAACGCGATCACGACCAGGTCGAACGGACCGTCGTCGAGGAGACCGCGGCAGAGATCGCCCTTCCTCCTCACCTTGTCGAGCACGCGGGCGAGGAGCTCCCGATCGTCCTCCGTCGTGCGATCGGGCTGGCCGTGGATCACGATCCGGGGCCCGAACAGGGAGCGGACCCGGTCCAGGATCTCGGGCGGCTCGGATTCCGGATCGTTGCCGGATCCATGGTGCGTGGCCCAGTCCGACAGCTGGATCCCCGGGAGTCCCCGCACCGGCCGGACGTCCGGCACGTCGATGACGAGCACGCGCTCGCCGGTCGCTCTCAGGCCAGCCCAGAACGGCGGGACCTCCGGCGGCCGGGAGCGCGCCTCGAGGTCGTAGGTGCCCGGGCGGAGCTGGCGGAAGTAGTAGTAGCCGTGGTCCCGGCGCGAGACCCCGCTGAACAGGGTGAGCCCCATCCCGTACTCGCAGATCGTCTCGGGCCCCCCCGTCCGGCCCCACAGCCCTCGCGCGCGCAGGGCGCCGAGCGCGGGCAACCGTCCCTCTCCGACCCAGCGCTCGACCATCTCGATGTCGCCGGTATCGAGCGCGAACACGACCAGAGGATTCTGCGGCATGGCGCCAAGGTAGTGGCGGGACCGGGGTCAGTCCCGCAGGTTGAACGCCGGTACCGGCGCCGCCCGTCCAACATCCGGCGACCCGCCGGTGTCTTCCAGGGAACACCCGGGCCGCCGAGGCCGTATAATCGGGTACGGGCTCGCCGACTCGATCGGCGCCTGCCCCCCGAACAATTCGCGAGTCTTCTCGAGGAGGTTCCATCCGGATGCTCAATCCCATCAAGACCCGGCTCA
>DATEDS010000241.1:0-14156 GCA_035281565.1 Gemmatimonadota bacterium | reverse complement strand
GCTTCCCCGTCCCGCTCGACCTGCACGTCGACCAGGTGCTGAAGGGCGGGCCGCTCGAGAAGGGCGTCCTCGGGACGACCAGCCTCGGCCGTCCGGAGGGCGGTCTGCGCGCCGGCGGGCGCACCGGCCGCCAGCAGGGCGGCCAGGGCGAGCATGGAAACGGAAGAGCTCCTCACCTTCCGAACGATACCCGGCCTCCGCGAACGTCACCAGCAGCCGCGCGGCTCCCCGGATAGATTTCGACGCCATGGAACGGATCCCTGGCTCGGCCCGACCGTGGGCGATCGCGCTCGCCATCGCCGCGGGCGCCTGCGCCCGCGAGGAGCCACCGGCCGAGCCGGCCGACGTCTACTGGTTCGACGAGTCGCTGACCGACGCCCAGATCGAGGCCGGCCGGCGCGACTCGAGCTGGCGCCAGGCCGTACGGCTGGGCCGCCGGCCCACGGTCGTGACCGCGCTCGACACGGTGCCGATCCCGGAGGGCTGGCAGGACCTGGCCGGCGCGGGTGAGCACGCGCTGGGACCGACCCCCCGCGACGAGACCATCCACGTCCCGGTCTTCGGGGACGCCGAAGGCCCCTCCGTCCTCTACGTCCAGATCCTCCTCGACCGGGCCCGCTTCTCGCCCGGCGTCCTGGACGGGAAGTGGGGCAAGAACACCGAGAAGGCGGTGGTCTGGTTCCAGGACCGGGAAGGCCTCCCCACGACCGGGATCGTCGACTCCGTCACCCTGTCCCGGCTCCGCGCCCAGGCCGGATCCCCGGCCACCCTCCTCGGCACACGGGTCCTGACCGAGGACGACATGTCAGGGCCTTTCGTCGCCATCCCCGCCGACGTCTACCGGTGGCGGGACCTCGCGTGCATGTGCTACGAGTCCCCCGGGGAGAAGCTGGCCGAGCGGTACCACGCGTCGCCCGCCCTCCTGTCGGAGCTGAACGGCGGACGCGTGTTGGACAGCCTGACCCCGGGCGACACGCTGGTCGTCCCGAACCTTCGCGAGGAGCCCGCGCCGGCCGCGGTCGGGGACTCGGTGCGGACGACGGACGGCCCGCGGATCGAACGGCTGGTCGTCTCGGGGCGCGGGTTCTACGTGCACGCGCTGGACGAGGAGGGGCGTCTCCTCTTCCACTTCCCGACCACGCTCGGCTCGGGCTACGATCCATCCCCGGCCGGCGAGGTCGAGATCGTGTCGATCACCCCCGACCCCTGGTTCCACTACCAGCCAAGGCTCCTGAGCGGCGTCGACCGGTCGAAGCCGAGCACGCTGGTTCCGCCGGGTCCCAACAACCCGGTCGGCGGCATATGGATCAAGCTTTCCGAGCCGCATTACGGGATCCACGGCACGCGGGAACCGGCGACGATCGGCTACGAGACCTCGTCCGGGTGCGTCCGGCTCACCAACTGGGACGCGGCCTTTCTGGGCGCACGGCTCGCGCCCGGCATGCGGGTCGAGTTCCGCGATACGCGGATCGATGCGGCCACCGAGGGTGGGGTCCCCGACCCGTCTCCGCTAAGGCGAGCTCCTGAAGGCGGTTCTCAAGTTCTCGGCGAGGCGCCCGGCCAACGGCGGTGACGCCGCGGCCACCACGGCCGCGTACGTCGCGACACCCGTCAGGATCATGACCGCGAGCCTCGGCCCCATGGGGATCCTCCCGCTCAGGGCCCACCCGAGCGCGAGGACCGACCCCAGCATGACCGCCGACGCCAGCAGGGGCACTCCGAACGCCCCCAGCCAGGCGCTCCGGTCGAGCTTGAGAACCCGGGAGCCGATCTCCAGCTGGATCGGGAGGAGAAGGGCGAGGGCGCCTGAATACGCCCAGGCCGCCGCCAGCACCCCGTACGGCAAAGCGAGCGCCAGCGCGGTGAGCGTGACCAACGCCGAGAGGAGCTCGATGGCGACCCGCAGGCCGGTCCGCCCGGTCACCGTGATGGCGGTCAGATGGGGTACGGCGACCATGCGCGCGATCGATCCGACCACCAGCGCGACAAGAAGCGGGGATGTCGGGGTCCAACGACCGCCCAACACGGTCGTCACGAACTCCGGCGAGACGGCCGCGAGGCCGATGAAGGCGGGCCAGATCACGAGGCCCAGCATCTCCGCCGCTTCGTGGAGCGCTCGGCCCAGGCGCGCGGGAGCCTCCTGCAACCGGGCCAGGGTCGACCAGAGCACCGGGGAGACGCTCCCGCTCAGGAACGCCCACAGGCCGTCGACGAGCTGGCGGGCCATCGAGTAATACCCGAGCGGCGCAGCACCGAGGGCTACGCCCACGAGCAGGTTGTCCGCGCGGAGCCGGAGATAGGTGGTCACGTTCAGTCCCGTGATGCCGACTCCGAAGCCCATGAGCTCGCGGTAACGCGCCCACGAGAACCCGCCGGACGGTCGCCAATCGGAGGCCCGCCACAAGAGGATCGTGTTGGCGACCTGGTAGACCAGCAGGAGGGCGACCAGGCTCCACACGCCGTACCCGGCGACGGCCACCACGATCGCCACGCCGCCGGCCGTGCCCTGGCCGATCAACGAACGCAGGGCCAGCGCCTTGAATCGCAGCTCACGCTTGAGGAGGGCGCCCTGAACCGTGCAGAGGCCCCCGAGGATGAACCCCAGCGACAGCCAGCGGACGATCGGCTCGACGTCGGGCTGACCGGTCAGGTCCGCGAACAAGCCGGCGGTCACAAAGCCCGCGATCGCGGTGACGATCCCCGCGACCAGGATGCCCCAGAAGGCGCTGTTCAGATGAGCGACCTCCAGGCGCTCCCGCTGGACGAGCGCCATGCCCATCCCGTGGGTCTGAACGAGCTGGAGGAAATCGACGTACGTGAGGGCGAGAGCGAGAAGGCCGAAGTCCTCGGGCGGGAGGAGACGGGCCATGATGAGGAACAACGGGGCGCGCAGGCCGCGATCCCCCACCTGCTGGATCGTGGACCAGATCGTGCCGCGGAGCGCCGCCTCCCGCAGGTCCTTCATGGCTCCCCCCGTCGCTCGTCGATCGGCCGGAACCGGGGAGCTCAGGCCTCCCGCAGCAGCAGCCGGGCCAGCGTGGCCGGATCCACGTTGCCACCCGACAGGACGATGCCGATCCGTCGGGCATCGCCGCGGATCTCGCCGTCCAGCGCCGCCGCGGCGGCCAGTGCCCCGGTCGGCTCGATGACGATCTTCATCCGGCTCAGGAGGAGCTCGACCGCCCGGACGAGCGACTCTTCGGGCACCCGCACGACGGCCTCGGCCCGCTCCCGGACGATCGGGAACGTGAGGGCGCCGGGCGTCTGGACCCGGGCACCGTCGGCGATCGTGTCAGGCGGGTCGATCGTCACCCGCCTTCCCACCTCGAGCGAGCGCGCCGTGTCGTCGGCGGCCGCCGGCTCGGCTCCGTAGGCCCGTACCCCCTCGAAGCCAAGAACCGCCGTGGCCGTGCCGGCCAGGAGCCCCCCCCCGCCGACCGGGACCACGACCGCGCCCAGATCGGGCACGTCCTCGAGCAGCTCGAGCGCGGCCGTTCCCTGCCCCGCCATGACCAGCGGGTCGTCGTAAGGCGGCACCAGGACGCGACCCTCCTCCTCGACGATCCGGCGGGCGATCTCCTCCCGGTCGTCGGTCATCCGGTCGTAGGCGACGACCCGCGCCCCGTACGCCTCGGTCGCCTCGCGCTTGGCACGCGGCGCGTCGACGGGCATCACGATGACGGCGTCGACACCCGCCTCGCCCGCCGCCAGGGCCACCGCCTGGGCGTGATTTCCTGACGAGAACGCCACCACGCCACGCCCACGCTCGACCGGATCCAGCGAGCGGATCTTGTTCGTCGCACCGCGGATCTTGAAGGACCCGGCGCGCTGAAGGTTCTCGCACTTGAAGAAGAGCTCGTGCCCGCTCCGCTCGTCCAGGAGCCGCGAGGTCAGGATCGGAGTGCGATGCACGGCCCCGGCAATCCGCTCCCGGGCCGTGAGGACGTCTTCGAGACCTATCGCCAGCCGACTCGTGGCGCCTCCGGCGGCGGGACGGCTCATCGACGCGGCGCCACGAGCGCGGCCGGAAGCCATCTCATGGCGGATCTCCAGATCAGGTGGTCGGAGAGGTCGGAGGAAAGGAACGCTCGGAAGCGATGCCCGGAACGGCCACCTTCTTCAAGCCGATGCGGCCGTCGGTGGGCGCGAGCCGCAGCTCGGTCTCCGCCACGCGGCGCTTTACCTCGACCACGCTGTCCGGGTTCAGCGACATCGAGTCGATCCCCGCCTCGACCAGGAACTGCGCGAAGTCGGGGTGGTCGCTCGGCCCCTGGCCGCAGATTCCCACCTTGGTGCCCGTCTCCTTGGCCACCTCGATAAGGCTCTCGATCATCGTCTTCACCGCCTCGTTCCGCTCATCGAAGAGCGCTCCGAGACGGCCCGAGTCCCGGTCAACCCCCAGGACGAGCTGGGTGAGATCGTTCGAGCCGATCGAGAAGCCATCGAACCGCTCGGCGAACTGGCGGGCCAGAATGACGTTCGAGGGCACCTCACACATCACGTACACCTCGAGACCGTCGCGGCCCCGCTGGAGCCCATGGTCGGCCAGCACGTGGAGCACCTGGTCGGCCTCCTCCAGCGTCCGGCAGAAGGGGATCATGACTACCACGTTGTCGAGTCCGATCTCCTCGCGCACCATCTTGATCGCCCGGCACTCCAACGCGAACCCTTCCCTGTACTCGTGCGAGTAGTAGCGCGAGGCGCCGCGGAAACCCAGCATCGGATTGGATTCGTCGGGCTCGAACTGGCGTCCGCCGATCAGGTCCGCGTACTCGTTGGTCTTGAAGTCGCTCATCCGGACGATCACCGGAGCCGGATACTGACTCGCCGCGATCTTGGCGATCCCCCGGGCGAGCCGCTCGACGAAGTAGCCGGCCCGGTCGGCGTAACCGGCGGTCAGGCGCAGGATCTCCTCACGCGCCTTCTCGTCCTGGATCTCGTGGAACCGGATCAGGGCCATCGGATGGATCTTGATGATGTTGTTGATGATGAACTCCATCCGCGCCAGCCCTATCCCCTCGCACGGCAGCCGCCACCAGCGGAAGGCGGCGTCAGGACTGGCGATGTTGAGCATGATCTGGGTGCGTGTCTCGGGGATGTCGGCCAGGTCGTGCTCCTCGATCTCGAACGGGAGCGAACCCTCGTACACCCGTCCCTCGTCACCCTCGGCGCAAGAGAGCGTGACCTCCGATCCGGGATCCAGGACCCGCGTCGCGTCCCCGGTGCCGACCACGGCCGGGATCCCGAGCTCGCGGCTCACGATCGCCGCGTGGCACGTCCGGCCTCCCTGGTCGGTGATGATGCCGGCCACCTTTTCCATGATCGGCCCCCAGGCCGGATCGGTCATCTCGGTGACCAGGATGTCGCCGGCGTCCACGCGGTCGGACTCCTCCGGGCTCGAGAGCCGGACGACGCGCCCCACCGCGATGCCGCCTCCGACGGAGATCCCGCGCAGCACCGGCGTGCCGGGGGTGGTGAGCCGGTAGACCTGAAGCGTGGCTCGCTCGTCGCGCGAGTGGACGGTCTCCGGTCGGGCCTGGACGATGAACAGCTGCCCCGATTCGCCGTCCTTGGCCCACTCGATGTCCATCGGCCTCCCGTAATGGCGCTCGATCTGGGCCGCCCAGCGGGCAAGCTGCAGGATTTCGTCGTCGTCCAGCACGAACGCCCGGCGCTCGACGAGCGAGGTCTGGACGGTCACCGTCGGTCCCTCGACCCGGCGCGCATAGATCAGCTTCTTGGCCTTCTCCCCGACCGTCTTCTCGATAATCGGCATCCGGTCGTTGCGGTCGAGAAGCGGCTTGAAGACCAGGTACTGGTCGGGGATGACGGCGCCGGCCACGACCAGTTCCCCGATACCCCATGAGGCGTTGATGAGGACGACGTCCGGGAAGCCGCTCTCGGTGTCGAGCGTGAACATGACTCCGGCGCCGGCCGTATCGCTCCGCACCATCTTCTGGACGCCCAGCGAGAGCGAGACCACCGTCTGATCGAACCCCCGCTTCTGGCGATAGGCGAGCGCGCGGTCGGTGAACAGCGAGGCGTAGCATTCGCGGCACGCCTCCAGCAGGGCGTGCTCGCCGCGTATGTTGAGGAACGTGTCGAGCTGACCGGCGAAGCTCGCCTCCGGCAGGTCCTCGGCGGTGGCGCTCGAGCGTACCGCCACGTCGGTCCTCTCCTCGCCGTACACCTGGGACAGATCCCTGTACGTCGAGCAGATGGAATCCCCGAGATCGTCGGGGAATTCGGCCTCGCGGAACAGCGCCCGGATCGCGAGCCCGGCCGGCGACAGAGCTTCCTCGCCACCCGTGTAGCCGCGAAGATGAGCCTGGATCTCCTCGTCGATCTCGTTGTGCTCGATGAACCGGCGGTAGGCGGCCGTCGTGATGGCGAAGCCGCGGGGGACGCGGATCCCGACGTCCTGGAGTCCGGCCATCATCTCCCCCAGCCCGGCGTTCTTTCCCCCGACCAGCAGGATGTCGTCGCCGCTCAGATCCTCGAACCAACGGATGTAGGGGTCGCCCCGGCTCATCAGACCTTCATTATCGAGAGTCCTGCCGGGGAGAACAAGTGGGCTGCCTTACAGACGTGAAAACGAAGCCCCCCTCGGACATCGAGGGGGGCTTCCGGTTCCACGAATCTTCCCGTGTCAGTTCGTTTCGCCGGCGGGGGCGGGCTCGGTCGTGCCCGCCTCGGGAGCGGCTTCTGTCGTGGCCTCGGCCTCAGCTTCGGCATGATCCTCGGCCGGCGGCGCCGCGTTCGGGCTCCAGGACAGGGCGACGATCTGCCACTGACCCTCGGCGTTCTTCTTCCACACCTCCAGGTACTTGCCCTGGTCCTCCCAGACCTCGCCGTCCTCGGCCTGGCCGCTGACCGTGTAGTGGCCTGTCTGGTACGCCAGCTCGCCGGACTCGGCGACGATCACGTTCTCGCTCACGATGTCGAAGCTTTCGGGCGCGCCCTCTTCGACCATGCCCGAGTAGAGCGCCCGGATCGACTCCGTGCCCGAGCTGGCCGGCATCATCGGAGGCTGAACGACGGCGTCAGGAGCGTAATCGACGATCATGCCGTCCACGTTACCGGCGAGCATGGCCTGCTCGAAGGCGGTGTTTCTCTCGTCGAAGGTCGCCGCGACTTCCGCGCCCGGGGCGACATCCTCTTCCGTCGCGCCGGATTGCTCGGTAGCCTGCTGCTGGCATGCCATCGCGGCGAAGATCGTGACGCCCGAAACGGCAAGCGCCTTGAGGGAGCTGAGCATGGGTTGACCTCCTCGGATCCTGGAATTCGGGGTTGCCAAGTAAACGCTTAGTATAGTGAATCGGCGCGTCCGAGGCCCACCGGTTTCGGAGGCCTGCGGGGCACGCGAGACGCCTTGAGGGGTTTAAGTATTGGATGAAAGGACGGTTGTCGGGAATCCTGGGCTTCTTGCCGGCGCCGCTGATGGCGGTGACCGGTTTCATGGTCGGGGGTGCCTTCGTGGCCCTGGCGGTCGGGCTCGTGCCCGGTTGCGCCTCCTCCGTCCAGGTGGCTCGGCCATCTCCATCCCTCGACCCCCTGTCTCTTTCTCCGGGGCCGGCGAAGGTTCCCCGGCCCCGGTCGCGGACGCCCCTCCCGTCACCCGATCACCCTGCGCGGGCTCCCGTCGGGGAGCCGATCGGCGCCGACTCTCTCGCAGCTCTGGTCGAGGTGCTCCGCGAACGGGATTTCGAGGTGCCGGTGGACGGAGTGGACGCCGACGACCTCATGGACGACTTCTACGACCCCCGGTCCGGCGGCCGGACCCACGAGGCGCTGGACATCCTGGCCCCGCGCGGAACGCCCGTCGTCGCCGTCGAGGACGGGACGATCGCGAGCCTCGATCCGAGCCAGGGTGGCGGCGGAATCGTGGTTTACCAGTTCGACCCCAGCGGCGAGTTCGTCTACTACTACGCCCATCTAGATGCCTTCGCCCCCGGTCTCGCCGAGGGGCAGCCGGTCGAAAAGGGGGATCTCCTGGGGTACGTTGGAACGTCCGGGAACGCCCCTCCCGACACTCCTCACCTCCACTTCGCGATCGCCAAGACCCCGGCTCCCTTCCGGCATTATGGAGGGACCGCGATCAATCCCTTCGAGATCCTCCGGTGACGTGATACGTTCCGCGACATAGGCTGGCCAGGAGCCGGTCCCGCGAGCGGTCGGATCCGGCGCGCGAAGGGCATCGGGCTGCGGCCAGCGGCTAAACCGCCCCTGATCGACTACACTTTGAGAACCGGACATGGGTCGCGGCATCCACCTCCCGCACGTCCTTCTCGGGGTCGTCGGCGTTCTCGTCGTCCCTTCCGCCTGCTCCGAGCCGGTCGGGCTCGTAGATCCGATCATCCTGCCCGAGCTGGTCGAGTTCGACGGCCGGTTCAGCGTGACCCACTCCTTCAGCGTGCCCGGGACGCCCGTTTCGGCGTCGTGCACCGGCGACGCAGACCTGAGCTCCGGCTTCGAGCTCGCGTTCAGCGGCACGATCGACATCGACGCGTCGGGGCCTTGCGCCGGGATCACGAACCGGGTCGGCCAGATCCTGGGCGCGATCCGCGGCGAAGCGATCACCTTCTCGGTGAGCGGGCTCCCCGATCCGATGGCCGCGATCGAGTGCTCGATGGTCGGCGGGCCGGAGGCCTTCGAAGGCTCGTACACGGTCCGGGAAGTGCCGGGAGACCTGGCGGTCGTCCAGACCTTGCGGGGCACGCGCGATCTGAGGGCTGATTGCGGCGGTGAGGAAGTCGACGCCCGCTGGGAGATCCGCGCCAGCCGGCGCTGAAGGAGACCTCCAAGGCGATGCCACGAATCGCGCCCTGGACGTTCGGCCTCCTGGGCCTTGTCCCGCCTGCGTGCAATGACCTTCCGACTGTCTTCGATCCGCTCCCGGCCGTCCGCGTGGAGATCACGGCGGGCAACTGCGGAGCCGCGTCACCGCGCGTGATCGTGGGTAGTGACTGTGAGCTCGAAGCCATGGCATTCGACGACAACGGTCAGGCAGTGAGGGCGGGCTTCGGCTGGTCGACCGGGGATCCCTCGATCGCGACCGTCGCGCCCAAGCCCGGCTTCGACACGACCGTCGCCGAGATCACCGGCGTCGCAGCCGGGCGGACGACGATCCGGGTGCGGCTGTCCGCCGACCCGGACGTGTTCACGACCCGCGAACTGAGCGTCATCACCCCTCCCAAGTAGTAGCGACCGGAAGCCTGCCCAGGACCGAGTGCCGCCAGCCGTACAGGGCGTAGATCGCGAGCCCGATCACGAGCCACACCACCAGCCGGATCCAGGTGTCGAGTGGCAGCCCGAGCATGAGCGCGAGGCAGCTGGCGACGCTCAGCAGAGGAACCACCGGCACCCATGGCGCGCGAAAAGGCCTGGGTGCGTCGGGATTCTTGTGGCGTAGCACCCACACTCCGAGCGACACCAGCAGGAACGCGAAGAGGGTCCCGATCGAAACCAGCTCGCCGACGATGCGAAGCGGTATCACCGCGGCTCCGAGGGCCACGAAGACTCCGGTCGCGAGAATCGTCAGGTAGGGTGTCCGGAAGCGTGGGTGGACTCGGGCCATGAACGATGGCAGCAGACCGTCCTTGGCCATGGTGAAGAAGATTCGCGGCTGGGCGAGGAGCATGACCAGGATCACCGACGAGAGACCCAGGATGGCGCCCATCTTGACGAGGGGCCTCAGCCAGGAGATGCCGGTGGCATCGATGCCGACCGCGATCGGATCCGGCACCTCGAGCTGCCGATAGTCCACGAGGCCCGTCAGGACGTAGGCCACCAATACGTAGAGCACCGTGCAGATCGCGAGCGAACCCAGAATGCCGATCGGCATGTCACGCTGCGGATTCCGTGCCTCCTGTGCGGTCGTCGAGACGGCATCGAAGCCGATGTAGGCGAAGAACACGATCCCCGCTGCCCGCAGCACCCCGCTCCAGCCGAACTCGCCGAACGTCCCGTTGTTGGGCGGCACGAACGGCGTCAGGTTGTCCGGATCGACGTAGGCGAACCCTGCAAGGATGAACGTGATGACCACCGCCACCTTGATCGCGACGATCACCGCGTTCGCCGTCGCCGATTCCTTGATCCCGATCACCAGGACGGTCGTGATCGCCGCGATGATGAGGACGGCCGGCAGATTGAACAGCCCGGTCACCGTGGATCCGTCGGCAAGAGTGATCGCTGTGCCCGGGGAGGCAGCCAGCTCCGGTGGGACGACCAGACCCAGATCACGAAGAAAGCTCACGACGTACCCCGACCACGCGATCGCGACCGTCATCGCGGCGACCGAGTACTCCAGGATCAGGTCCCAGCCGATGATCCACGCGACGAGCTCTCCCATCGTCGCGTAGGAATAGGTATACGCGCTTCCGCAGATCGGGATCATGGAAGCCATCTCCGCGTAGCAGAAACCGGCCATTGCGCAAGCGAAGCCGGAGATGAGGAACGACACCACGATCGCGGGACCGGCGTTGGTCGCCGCGGCGAGACCGGTGAGCGAGAATATCCCGGCCCCGATGATGGCGCCGATCCCGAGGAGGACAAGGTGCGACGGACCGAGGACGCGCCGCAGCGAGCTGTCCTCCACAGCCTCGACCATCAAGCCGCTCAGCGACTTGCGACGGAACAGGGACACGGAGCCTCCTTGGCTTGAAGCCGATTCGACGATTCGGTTCAGGAGCGGTGGAGCGCCCCGCAGACCCCGAGCGCTTCGGGACGTCACCCCCGCATGGCGGAGACGACCGGCCAGGCGGGAGTTCCCGCGCGACCTCGCCGGTCAGTTGAGGATCAGCGGCTCGAAGGAGGCGGGCAGGCGGTCGTGCGGGAGGAGAGGGAGCCCGTGATGGCGCGCGTCAGGTCCGGCAAGAACTCGAATCCGGCGCGATCGCTCGAGCGGATCCGGACCCGCGCCTCGCGCGCCGGGGGCCCTCCCGGGATCTGGGCCTCATCGATCGTGGCTGGATGATCGGGTCGGACCTGTCGTTGAGGGCCAAGCCGGGTGAGCTGCGCATCGCCGGCCGTGGAAGGCATGGCCACGAAGGGAACGGCCATCGCCGAGCCGGCATAATGCGTGGCTGTCTCTCCGGCAGACGGTTCCCCGGCTTCGAGGGTTGCCACCGGCACTCCTCCGGCCCCGGCCAGCGTGGAGAGGAGGATCGGCAGGGCCAGCCATGAGAATCGCATAGGGAACAGCATAAATGACACCAAACGAGCCGTCAAACCGCCGGCGGTCGGGTCGTGAAAGAGCCCCGGCGGTCATCCTCGCGGGGCTCTGTGCTTTCTCGAATCGGTGGTGGGCCTGGGTAGAGTCGAACTACCGACCTCACGCTTATCAGGCGTGCGCTCTAACCACCTGAGCTACAGGCCCATCGTTTCGGGAAGATGTCGAAGATACCCGCGCCGGAACGGCCGTTCAACCGAGGCGGGCTCCCCGGCGCCGGGCCGTCGCCTACAGGAACTCCTCGTACTGCTTGGGATCGATCCCGACCCGCCGCATCGCATTCATGACCTGGGTCTTCATCATGGTCCCGGCCGCCTTGGCGAAGCCGACAATGGCTGCGTCCGGCGTGACTCGCCGCACCCCATGGGCTCGGGCGTGGACCTCGGCCGCTTGCCGCGCCCGCTCTCCGTGGTCCTGCCGGTCACGGCGGTCGAGCTGGGCGAGGAGCTTCTCGAGGACCTCCCTGGCCCGGGGCTCCCAGTCGATCTCCATGCACGGATTATAGACCAACCCGCGCGTGGATGCCCCGGCTGCGCGGTCTTTCCCGGCTCCCGAGACGGGAATCGTCGCGAGCCCCCGGGGACCATTTCGGTACCCACGGCCGCTCCTAGACGGGTGCCGGGCGGCGCCCTAGATTGCGGCAACCGCTTGCCGAGCGATGAGGGTCACATCTCTCCTGGAGGGGCCGTGCGCAATCTTCTCTACCCGTTCGCGCTGTTCGTCCTTTTCGTTCTGACCGCCCCTCTGACCCCTCCACCGCTGCTCGCCCAGGAGCCGGAAACCACCGCGCCCGTCGCCCCGCCCGACGACCCGCGGCGTCCGCAGGAACCCCCGGGGGTGGACAGAAGCCCGAATCCTCTGTGGCTGGTGCTCGGAGCGCCGCTCCGTCTGATGGACCGTTGGTTCTACAACTGGGCGCGGAATCGGGAGGAGAAATGCGGCTCGATGGCAGCCGGCATCGGAAGCAGCGCCTGCGCGCCGGGTGCCGTCTCGTTTCGCTTCGGTTCGGTAGGCTCCAAGTCGACCTTCTTTGGGCTGGGCTTCGGGGTCCACGCCAACCGCGCCGATCCAAGCGGCTTCAAAGCCGGTTTCACCACCGCGGCCACCGTCCGAACGTATCAGGAGCACACGGCCTACGTAGGCTGGAACGACCCGGCCAGGCGTCCGTACGTCCGACTGACCGGATTCTACGATTTCGATACCCGCAACGAGTTCTTCGGGCTCGGCCCGGACTCGGACGAGGACGATCAGTCGGACTACGGCATGGAGCAATTCGGCGCGAACCTGGAGGTCGGCGTCCCTCCACGGTTCGGCATCTGGGGTAAGGGCGGCGCTCGTTACCAGAAGGATTTCCTCTTCAGCGGATGGAACGAGTCCCTGACCACGACCAAGGACATTTTTCCCGATGTTCCGGGCGTCCTCGATCCGCAGCGCGAGTTGTGGGGGCCGTTCGGCGAGGTCGTGATCGACCTGACCGACGCGCCCGGCCACCCCGTCGCAGGCGTCAAGGTGAAGGCGCGCGGAGCCCTGTACCGATCGGTCAACGACCTCGACTTCAACTGGTACACGTATGGCGGTGAGGTTCAGGGACATCTGCCTCTGGGCAGTCAGTGGCATGTCCTCTCGGGGATGGTCGGCTTCGACCAGGCCGAGCCCGAGGAGAGCGACGACGAGATCCCGTTCACGTATCTGCCGTACCTCGGAGGATCGCGGCGGCTGAGAGGATACGATACCTGGCGCTTCATGGATCGCGCCGCGGCCTACGGCACGGTCGAATACCGCTACCGGATCTGGCACGAAAGCTATCCGGATCCGGACACGGCCGGCGCGATCGAGACGGCACTCTTCTACGATTTCGGTGAGGTCGGCGATGATCTCGATGAGATTCGCGACGAGTTCGATTTTGGCGAGAAGTATTCTTACGGGCTCGAGTTCCGGGGCTACATGCGGGAGCAGTTCATCTTCCGGACGGGGATCGCGAGGGGCGACGAGGGCACCCGCTTCAACTTCACCTTCAGCGACATCTACTAGGATGAGACGCCTTCTTTTTGGCTCGCTTGCCCTGGTGACCGCGGCCTGTGGCGTTCGCACCGTTCATCCCTGGGAGTACGCGCCGCGCCCGATGGCCGACACGCTGCCGATCCAGGAGCCGGAGGAGCAGGTGATCCCGATCGTCTATGACGCGGCCCATCAGTTCGTCATCCGGCCGATCGGCGAGCCCTTGACGGGGGAAGGCGAAGCGCCGAACGCCGATCCCTTGGACGAGGTGGTCAATTCCACCTGGTTCACGAACCGGAACGCGGTCTCGACGCTCACCGCGGAGCAGGTTCGCCGCGGACCGCAGACGACCGACGGCCCGAGAGCGCCGCTCACGGTGACCTCGATCAATCCACAGGGCGTGACGCCGAAGTTCAACGTGGAAGATGCCGACGGCGTCCGCTACATCGTCAAGCTCGACCCTCCAGAATATCCGGAGCTCGCGAGCGGCGCCGAAGTCGTGGCCACGAACCTGTTCTGGGCGGCCGGCTACAACACGCCCGAGAACTATGTCTTCTACCTCGATCCGGGCGAGCTTCAGCTGGAGGAGGATCTCGAGGTCACCTTCTTCGATGAAGACTCCCTTCCCGTCGAATACGCCGTCCAGCCCGACGACGAGGACGTGCAACGCCTCACACCGGAGATCTTCCAGCAACGGGTCCTGGGCGAGCAGCCCCGCCGGGCGGATGGCAGGGTCCGCACGCTCGCGAGCCGGTTCCTGGAAGGCGTCCCCAAGGGGCCCTTCAACTTCCAGGGCTTCCGGCTGGACGACCCGAACGACGTCGTCCCCCACGAGCATCGGCGTGAGCTCCGCGGCTTGTATGTCGTGGATGCCTGGCTCAACCAGACGGATGCCAAATCCGGAAATTCCCTGGATATGTTCATCCTC